>CAYFXF010000012.1:0-36798 GCA_964347085.1 uncultured Gemmatimonadota bacterium
ACATCCTGCGGACCGCTCAGGCGGAGGAGGAGCGGTTCATGGCGACGATCGACGACGGGATGCAGCGCTTCGACGAGCTGGCGCCCGCGGGCGGCCGCGGCGTGATCCGGGGTGCTGACGTGTTCAAGCTGTACGACACCTTCGGGTTCCCGCTCGACTTGACCGAGCTCATGGCCCGCGAGCGCGGCTACGAGGTCGACGTCGACGGGTTCCATGCTGCGCTCGAGCGACAGCGGCGCCGCTCGCGCGAGGAACGCGAGTCGAAGGCGGGAGCCGCGACGATCACGGCGAGGGCCGTGCCGCCGGAGAGCGCCTGGCAGACTTACAAGCGAGCCGAGCAGGTCTGGGTCGGCTACGAGGATCTGGTCGCGGACACCGAGGTGCTGGCGGCCGCCCCGGAGAACGGCCGCTGCTTCCTCAAGCTCGAGTCGAATCCGTTCTACGCGGAGGCCGGTGGCCAGGTGAGCGACCGCGGGTTCGTGGAGGGGGACGGCTGGCGGTTGGAAGTTAAGGATGTGGTTCGCCATGAAGGCGACGTCGTGGTGGTCGGGCCCGTGGAAGGCGAGTTCAAGGCGGGCGCGGTGCGGGCGGTCGTGGACGAAGCGCGGCGCAACACGCAACGCAATCATACGGCGACGCACTTGCTGCACGCATCGCTACGCACGGTGCTTGGCGAGCACGTGGCACAGGCCGGCTCGCTCGTCGCGCCGGATCGGCTGCGTTTCGACTTCACGCATACCGGGCCACTCGACGAGTGCGAGGTCGAGGAGATCGAGCGGCTGGTGAACGAACAGATCTGGGCCGACAAGCCGCTCGCCAAGGAATTCATGCCTTATCGGGATGCGATCGAGCGCGGCGCCATGGCGCTGTTCGGCGAGAAATACGGCGATGTCGTGCGGGTGGTCGAGGTGCCTGGCTTCAGTCGCGAACTTTGCGGTGGCTGCCACGTGAGGACGACGGGAGAGATCGGTCTGTTCAAGATCGTGTCGGAGACGGGATCGGCGGCTGGCGTGCGCCGGATCGAAGCTGTGACCGGCCCCCGCGCTTACGAGCAGGTCAAAGGGCGGGAGCGATTGCTGAGCCAGCTCAGCCGGACGCTCAAAGTTCCCGAGGGCAACTTGGCGCAGCGCGTCGAGGCGCTGGTCGAGGAGAAGCGCGATCTGCAAGAACAGCTTCAGGCCACGACGACCGAGGCGGCGGCGGGTCAGGTGAATCGGCTGATCGATGCGGGTGTCGATGTGGACGGCGCGAGAGTAGTGGTCGGCACGATCGAGACCGCCGACTCCCAATCGCTGCGCGCCTTCGGCGACAAACTGCGGGAGGGGCTAGGCAGCGGCGTCGGGGTCATCGCCGCCAAGATGGGTGAGCGACACTCGCTGTTGGCGGTCGTCACAGACGACCTGGTCGGCAGGGGCGTGCGTGCCGACGAGGTCGTCAGAGAGGTCGCCAAACTCGCAGGTGGCCAGGGCGGCGGACGGCCGCATATGGCGCAGGCCAGCACCAGCACGCTAGAACATGCTCAGGCGGCCCTGGCACGGGTGCCGGAGATCGTGCGCCCCATGCTCAGCCGGATCTAGGAGGGGGACCAGGGCCAGGAATGGCACCCGAATGGCTGCTCTCCCGGGTGGCAGAATCGCCGGCCCCGCTGCGCGGCGCGCTGCGCGCCGCGGTGGAGGCGCTCGGTCCTGGCCCGGGGCTCCCCGAGGAGCTGCTCGATTCGGCGTGTCAGATGCTCGAGGATGTGCGGTCCCGGCTGGATGAGCGTGAGGCGGCGTTCGACCTGCTCGTGGCGGACGGGCTGTTGACGCTCGCTTGCGAGGCGGCGGCGCTCGCCGATCCGGACGGGCTGGCGGATCGCTGCCAGGCGATGGGGCCGAGCGGCGCGCTGGGTCGGCTCGCCGAGAGCTGGGTGGAGAGGAGCTGAGCATCGCGAGCACCGCGCGTGAGGCCCAGGGTCGGGGAAGGCCGCACCCGATGACGGATCTCCACACACACATCATCCCGGGCGTGGATGACGGCGCGCCGGACCTGGAGAGCGCGCTCCGTGCGCTCGCCACGATGGTCGATGACGGCGTCACTGCCGTCGCGGCCACCCCCCATTTGAGCGCCTCCGACCTCAACAGCGCCCGCCGTCTGCGGGCCGAGAGGGCTTGGCCGGAGCTGGTCGAGTGCGCAGGCGAGAGATTTCCGGGTCTCGAGCTTTACCGCGGTTATGAGATCCAGCTCGACGTGCCGGAACTCGATCTGAGTGACGGCGATCTGCGACTGGGCGAAAGCCGGTTCGCGCTCATCGAGTTTCCCGCCTTTATTATTCCACCGCGCTCCGCCGCAACGCTGGGGCAGATTGTGGCCCACGGCTACGTCCCGATCTTGGCGCACCCTGAACGTTATTGGGGCTACGATTCGCAGCTCAGGGTGGTGCGCGAGTGGAGGGAAGCTGGCGCGCGGGTCCAGCTGAACGGGGGCAGCCTGCTGGGCGAGTATGGCGACAGCGTGCAGCGGATGGCGATGCGGTTCCTGCGGGACGGTAATGTCGATCTCTTGGCCTCGGACAACCATGCTCGACCGAATCGCTCGCCTTCGCTGGCGCCCGTCTGGGACCTTCTCGTCAGCCGCGGTCTGGAAGAGGTGGCCAAGCTCCTCCTCGCCGTGAACCCGCGCCGGGTTCTGCAGGACGAGCCGCTGCTGGAGGTTCCGCCAGCCGAGCTTCGCAGTCGCCGCTTCGATTGGCTGAGCCGGGCGTTCAAGAAAGGCGGATGAGACACGGTTGCGACGAGCGGAGAGAGGCAGCGTCGGGAGAATGGAATGAGCGGGCCCGTCATCGATCTGAGCGGTAAGCGAGCTATCGTTACCGGTGGCTCTCGCGGGATCGGGCGAGCGACGGCCATCCTGCTCGCGCAGGCCGGCGCTGACGTGGGGATCGCCTACCGGGCGCGCGCTGATGACGCGGCCGGCACGGTAACCGAGTTAGAGCGGCTCGGGGTGCGGGGCTGGGCCGCGGCGGCCGATCTGGGCGAGCCGGAGGGCGTCGCCGAATTGTTCGAGCGCTGCGACGCGGAGTTCGACGCACTCGACATCTTCGTGGCCAATGCCGGGATCTGGCCATCCGACTACGTTGAGCTGGCGAGCATGTCGAATGAGCAATGGGTGGGAACGCTGAAGTCGAATCTGACGTCCGTTTTCCTCACGGCGCGAGAGGCGGCCAGGCGGATCGCTGACGGCGGCAAGATCGTTGTCGTGAGCTCGACCGCCGGCCAGCGCGGCGAGGCCGGCCATAGCGATTACGCTGCTACGAAGGGCGCGGTGATCTCCTTCGTCAAGTCACTCGCCGTCGAGCTGGGACCGCGTGATGTCACGGTCAACGCGGTGGCGCCCGGCTGGGTGGACACCGAGATGGCGGCACCGGCCCTCGAGCGTGGGGCGCTCGAGAAGGTCGTGGCCCAGATACCGCTGGGCCGCATCGCCAGCGCCGAGGATCTGGCCGGTCCGATCCTCTTCCTCTGCTCCGATTTGGCACGGCATGTGACCGGCGAAGTGCTGAACGTTAACGGCGGTAGCGTTCTCTGCGGTTAAAAGTGGGGTCTCCGGCCGAGAAGCTCGAAGTGCCGAGGGCGGTACGCGAGATCGCGGACCGACTCGAGAAGCGCGGTTTCGAGACGTGGGCCGTGGGCGGCGCCGTGCGTGACGCCCTGCTCGGCGTGTATCGATCCGATTGGGACCTGGCGACTGCGGCTCGGCCCGATACCGTGCGCAAGCTGTTTCGCCCTTCCTACCCGATCGGGATCCAGTTCGGCACGGTTGGGGTCAGGGGCAGCGACGGCCGGGTGTACGAGATCACCACCTTTCGTCGCGACATCGCCACCGACGGCCGGCACGCGGTGGTCGAGTACGCCGAGCGCGTCGACGACGACCTGGCCCGCCGTGACTTCACCATCAACGCCGTCGCCTACCATCCGCTGCGTCATGAGGTCTACGATCCCTTCGCGGGACGCGAGGATCTCCAGCGGAGGGTGCTCCGCTGCGTGGGTCAGCCGGAGCAACGGTTCGCCGAAGACTATCTGCGCGTGCTGCGTGGCCTTCGCTTCGCCGGCCGCTACGGGCTGGAGATCGAGGCTGCGACCTGGACCGCGCTGAAGGAGGCGGTAGCGCGGCTGCCGCAGCTCTCCGGCGAGCGGGTGCGGGAAGAGCTGTTGAAGACCTTGGCTGGGCCTGGCGCGTCGTGTGGTCTGACGCTCTACCAGGAGTCCGGGGCGCTGGCGGTCCTGCTGCCGGAGCTGGCCGAGCTGGGGGAGTCACGCTGGACCGAGGTCGTTAGCACGATCGACAGCCTTCCCCCGGCGCGCTTCCGCCTGCGTCTGGCGGCGCTGTTCGCGCCGGCGGGCGAGGGCATCCAAGGGCTGATGATTCGGCTGCGTTTCGCCAACGTCGAGATCCGCGATGTGGTGGCCCTGGCCGGTGCGGTGGCCGTGCCGCTGCCGGAGGGTGACGATCCTGTCGCTGGACGTCGCTGGCTCCACGACATCCGCGCCGCAGGTGCGCGCGACACCTTGCGACTGCAGTTTGCACGCGCGCGGGCGCGCCGGCTGGTGTCTGCGGAGCGCGCGAAGCTGGCCGCGCGAGCCCGGCTGTTGCTGCAACTGGGGCGCCGGGGGGAAGCCGTCCAGATCGCGGACCTGGCGATCGACGGCAACGATCTCAAGGCGCTCGGCCTGCGCCCCGGTCCCGATTTTGGCCGCATCCTCGAGAGGTGTCTCGAAGCAGTGATCGAGGATCCGAAACTCAACACCCGCGAACGGCTCATCGAGCTGGTGCGCGAGCAGCTCTGAGCGATTCGATATGACGAGACGACGGACGGACGACCGCTCGGCAAGCGACGAGCTGGAGCTGTTCCCGGGCCTCGCTCGCGAACGGCCGGCCCGGGGCGGTATAGCGGATGAGAACTCGCCCGCGGCGCCGCTCGCCACGCGCATGCGACCCCGCTCGCTCGACGAATTTCTGGGGCAAGAGCATCTGGTCGGAGCTGGGCGAGTGCTGAGGGAGATGATCGAGCGTGACGAGCTGCAGTCGCTCATCTTCTGGGGTCCACCCGGGGTGGGCAAGACGACACTCGCCAGGATCATCGCCGATCGCACGAACGCCGCCTTCGTTCCCTTCAGCGCCGTCACCGAAGGGGTTCCGCGAGTCCGGCAGATCATCGCCGAGGCGGCGAAGCGGCTCGAGGCCACCGACCGCAGGACCATCCTTTTCTGCGACGAGATACACCGCTTCAACCGCGCTCAGCAGGACGCTTTCCTGCCCCATGTCGAGGCGGGTACGGTCATCCTGATCGGCGCCACGACCCAGAACCCGAGCTTCGAGGTCAACAGCTCGCTGCTCAGCCGCTCGCGGGTGTTGGTGCTCGACGCGCTGTCTGAAAGCGACATCCGGAGTATCTGCGAGCGGGCGCTCGCGGACGCGGAGCGGGGCCTGGGCGGCCTGAGGCTGAAGGTGGACGATGACGCGCTGAACCTCGTCGCACATGCGGCGGACGGGGACGCGCGGGGCGCGTTGGCGGCGCTCGAGATCGCGGCATCGATCGTCGGAGGGGGCGGCCGCATCACCCGAGCGGTCGCGGCCGAGGCCCTGCCGCGGCGCTATGCGCGCTACGACAAGTCGGGCGAGGCGCACTACAACCTCATCTCGGCGCTGCACAAGGCGGTGCGAGGCTCCGATCCGGACGCGGCCCTCTACTGGCTGGCTCGCATGCTCGACGGGGGCGAGGACCCGCTCTATATCGCGCGGCGGCTGATCCGTATGGCGGTCGAGGACATCGGGCTCGCCGATCCGCGCGCTCTCTCGGTGGCCGTGGCGGCCAAGGACGCCTACCACTTCGTCGGTTCACCGGAGGGCGAATTGGCCCTGGCCGAGGCGGCGGCCTACCTGGCGACGGCGCCGAAGTCGAACCGGATCTACGAGGCCTACGGCCGAGCATCGAGTTTGGCACGCGAGACACCGGCCGACCCGGTGCCGCTGCACATCCGTAACGCACCGACGCAACTGATGAAGGAGCTGGGTTACGGCGCCGGGTACGAGTACGATCATGGCTCCGACGACGCCTATGCCCCTCAGGAGTACATGCCCGATTGCCTGGCGGGCCGGCGGTTCTACCGCCCCTCCGGGCGAGGCTACGAGGCCGAGATCGCGCGCAGGCTGAAGGCCTGGGCGGAGAAGCGGCGCGCGGCCGACCGGCGAAGCGGTGGCGAAGCGGGGCAGCCTTCGGGTCCCTCCGGGGTATGATCTTGACGCGGGGTCGGTCCGCGCCTCAGCGTTGAGCTCGAGGTCGCTTATCCGAGCGCCCGACAGAGGAGTGAACGACAGATCGCCAACTCGACACTGATCGAAATAGAGGAGCCGCAGGAGCGGGCCGTTCTGGTCAGCGCGCCTGGCCCGGGTGTGAGCCGCGACGCCGCCCGCGAGCACCTCAGCGAGCTGGCCGCCCTGACCGATACCGCGGGCGCCGCGGTCGCGGCGACCGTTGAGCAACAGCTGCAGGCGCCGCACCCCGCCTTCTACATCGGAGCCGGTAAAGTAGAGGAACTGCGATCGGTCGCGCAGGTGAAGCGCGCGACCCTGGTGATCTTCGACGAGGATCTGTCGCCGGTTCAGGGCCGAAAGCTCGAGCAGATGCTCGGGGTCAGGGTGATGGATCGTACGGAGCTCATCATCGATATTTTCGCCCTGCGTGCGCGCAGCGCCGAGGCGAAGATGCAGGTTGCGCTCGCTCAACTTCAGTATCTGCTGCCACGCCTAACCCGGATGTGGAACCACCTGTCACGGATTCGCGGAGGTATCGGGTTACGCGGTCCGGGCGAAACCCAGCTGGAGACTGACCGCCGCATCATCCGGCGGCACATTCGCACGCTGAAACGCCGTCTCGAGCGCGTCGCCCGCCAACGCGACACGCAGCGCAAAGGCCGGTTGGGTGAGTTCCGTGTGGCGCTGGTCGGCTACACCAACGCCGGGAAGTCCTCGGTACTCGCGGGGCTGTCCGGCTCGGACCTGTTTGTGGAAGATCGGCTGTTCGCCACCCTGGACCCAGCGACTCGGGCGGTGGACCTGAACGACGGGCTCCAGGCACTGCTCACGGACACGGTTGGCTTCATCCGCAAGCTGCCGCACGATCTCATCGCCTCGTTCCGCGCCACGCTCGAGGAATCGAAGGGGGCCGACGTGCTCTGCCATGTGGTCGACGTGGCTCACCCGCATTGGGAAGAACAGTACGAAGTCGTCGAAACTGTGTTGGAGGAGCTTCAGCTCAACCCGGCTCGACGGCTGGTCGTGTTCAACAAGGTCGACCGGCTCACCCACGCCGAAGAGGATGCGATCCGAGCGCGGGCTTCCGCCTTGCTCGACCCGCACGTGTTTACCTCCACCGTCGAGCCCGGCGGGCTGGAGCCGCTGCGGCTCGCCCTGCGCGACGCGATGCGCGAACGTTGGCGGACGGTTGTGCTGACTCTCCCGGCCAGCGCAGGCGGACTGTTGGCTGAAGTGTATCGAGAGGGCGAGGTGTTGGAGCGCGACGAGCGAGGCGAGCGGATCCAGCTCACGGCGCGGCTGCCCGCCGACGTTCTGGGGCGTCTGCGGGCGCACCAGAGCGTGTCGGTCTTTGAGGCGTCACCGGCCGCCTGAGCGTGTCCGGCGTCTATTGGATCGTGGGGCCGGGCCGCATGGGCCTGTCACTCAGCGCGGCGCTCGCCCGTGCGGGGGCGGCTCGTGAGATAGTCTTCGTGGGCAGGAGCGAATCCGCGCCGAATCACCCGGCAGTGCAGTTGCCGCTCTCGCGTTACAGCTGCCGTCTCCCCGGACCGCCCGGGCCCGGCACGCGGGTGATCCTCTCGGTGCCCGATGGCGCCATCGCCGCGCTGGCTGTGGAGATCGCGAGGCTGGGCGCGCCCGGCGAAGCCTGCGTGGCACTGCATCTCAGCGGCGCGCAGCCGTCACGGGTCCTGGAGCCGCTGGCCGGGCGGGGCTTCGCGGTCGGTTCGCTCCATCCGCTCCAAACGGTCGCCGATCCGCTGCACGGCGCTGAGCGTCTGCGTGGCGCCTCCTTTACGTTCGAAGGCAGCGCCGGGGCCCGCGACGCCGCCATGGAGATCGTCGCGGCAGCCGGCGGTCGCATGCTCGAGGTTCACGCCGCCGACAAGGCGCGTTATCATGCAGCGTGCGTCTTCGCCTCCAACTATCTGGTGGCCTGTGCTGCTGTGTCGACGCGCCTGCTGGCGGCTGCGGCCGAGGTTTCGCCCGAGGAGGCGGCCCGGGCGCTCGAGCCCTTGTGGCAGGGGGCCGTATCCAATCTCAGTGAGTTCGGTCCGCCGCGCGCGCTGACGGGACCGGTGGCGCGCGGCGATCTCGAGACCGTTAGAGAGCATTTGGCCGCGCTCGACCCGGAGACACGAGAGCTGTACCGGCAGCTTGCGCTGCAGGCGCTCGCGCTGAGCCGGGAGGCAGGTCTCGGGTGGGAAGCGGCGCACGCCCTGGAGAGCCTGCTTGTAGGGACTCAGGAGGGAGGGACAGACGGCGATGAGGTTGTACGTCAATCTCGACCACGTCGCGACGATTAGGGAAGCCCGCCGCAGCGATGAGCCGGACCCCGTGCGTGCGGCGGTCCTGGCGGAGCTAGGTGGCGCTGAGGCGATCACCGTGCACCTGCGCGAAGATCGCCGCCACATCAACGACCGGGACGTGCTCCTCCTGCTGCAGACCGTGCGCACCGGAGTCAACCTCGAGGTGGCTGTAGAAGAGCAGGTTCTGAGTTTCGCTCTCGAGCAGAGGCCTCTGCAGGTCACGCTAGTGCCGGAGCGGCGTGAGGAGATCACCACAGAAGGCGGTCTCGACCTCGCCGACCGGGGACGCCTCCGCCGGCTGGGGCGAGCGTTGGAACAGCTTGGCGACGCTGGGATACGGACGTCCCTGTTCGTAGATCCGGTGGAGGCAGCGGTGCGCACGACAAGGGAACTGGGTGCCGTGGCGGTCGAGCTGCACACCGGCGACTACTCGAACGCGAGTCCTGCGGATCGTGCCAAGGAGGTCGCACGGTTGCGGCGGGTCGCATCGCTGGGGCGCGAGCTCGGCCTGGCTATCCATGCGGGCCATGGGTTGACCTACGAGAACGTCACCCCGGTAGCGGCGATAGCCGAGATCGAGGAGCTGAACATCGGGCACTCGATCGTCAGCCGCGCCGTGTTCGTCGGGATGGAGCGTTCGGTTCGAGAGATGCTCCAGCTCGTGCGGGCGGCGCGGACCCACATGGAGGCGTGAGAGTGATGGACGCCACGCTGTTGAACCGCTTCGTGCAGGATGCACACGCTTATCTCGACAAGCTTGCCAGGGCGATCGCCCGTTCCGAGATGCCTAACGCGAACGAAGTGAGGAAATTGGCGCGGGCGTTGCATGGGAGCGCGCGACTGGCCGATCAGGAGGCGATCGCAGCCTCGGCGGAATCGCTGCAGGCGCTCGGCGAACAGCTGGCCAGCGGACAGCGGGCGTGGGGCCCCGCGCTGAGGGCCAACGTCGAGGCGCGGCTCGGGGCGCTGCGCCGCTCGGTCGAGGCGGTGGGCGGGGGAGCGCCCCAGGCCGCCTTGCGCGTCTCCCTGAGCGAGTTCAGACCCGCCGCTGTGGAAGGGCCCGAGATCGCGCACCTGAAGGAGGCGGTCCGTGAGACGGGCGCACAGCGCGAGGTCGCCTGGATTAGCGAGCTGTTCATGGACGGCCCCGGGCCTCACCTTCTGGGCTGCCCGAGGGCGGGGGAAGGGCCGTTGGCGTGGGAAGAGTTCTTTACTCGTGAGGCCGCGGCCACGCTCGATCGCATCGAGCGGATGCGAGCGGAGCTCGCGGGCGCCGGCGCGTTGGCCCGGCAACCCGCCGAGAAGCTCGCCGCCTGCCTGCGGCAGCTGCGAGAGCGGGCTGTGACGTTCGGTCACGCCGAGCTCGCAAGAGTCGTACGCCGAGCCGATGGCTTGGTCCACGCCGCGGCCCAGGCGCCGCCGCCGCAGTTGCGTCGACTCGCCCGAAGGCTCGCCGCCGCCCTCACCGAAATCCGCGCTTACCTGGGGTCGCAAGACGCCACTCAGCGGCAGGCAGCGCTGGTCAGGGCTGAGGACTCACTCGCCGCTGTCGGCGTCGCCGTGTCGGCTCGGACCGTCGACATCGGGCAGCTAACCTACACGGCGGAAGAGGCGCTGGTTCAGGCTGGGCAGCTCACCCTCAGGGCGCACGTGCTGCTCTCTGCCCCGGAGCCCGACGTGCGCCACGCGCACGTGCTGGTGGAGGAAGCGCTGGGTCTGATTGAGCACGCTATCATGCCGGTGGCAGCCAGCCGACCATGACCCGTGGCTGGCTGACGGCGATCGGGCTCGCGCTCAGCGCTCTACTTCTTTACTGGGCTTTGCATGACGTGGCGCCGGCGCAGCTGTGGGGCCACCTGCGCGCCGCCAACCTATGGCTCCTGGCGCTCAGCGTAACGATCCAATCGTCGGCTTTCTTGATTCGGGCTGCCCGCTGGCGCGTGTTCCTCAAGCCGGCCCTGGCGCGGCCTGCCTACGGCGCGCGGTTCGCCAGCACCTGTGTCGGGTTTATGGCCAACAACGTGCTGCCAGCCCGAGTCGGCGAATTTGCCCGCGCCTACGCTCTGAGCCGGAGCCAGCCGATCAGCGTCAGCGCCTCCTTCGGATCTCTGGTGGTCGAGCGCCTGTTTGATGGCCTGACGCTATGCATGTTCCTCGCGGCACCCCTTTTTCTCCCGGGCTTCCGGGTGGCGCCCGGCCTCGGCGATCAGATCGTCGGAAAGGCCATGCTGATGTTCCTGGTCTTCGGAGGCGCGGGCCTGGCCCTGCTGCTGTTGATCTGGCGGCCCCACACCTTTATCCGTGCTTTTCGGGCCAGCGTGGGGCGGCTGGCTCCGAGGCGCGCGGCCGACAAGATCGTCGAGGTGCTCGAGTCGTTCGTCGAGGGCCTAGGTGCCATGCGAAGCCCGCAGCTGATCGCCGCCGGCTTCGCCTGGTCCTTCGTCCACTGGTGCTGGAGTGCGGTGGCCCTCTACGTGGGGATGCTATCGTTCGGCATCAGCCAGCCCAAGTACCTCGGTGCCGTCTTCCTGCAGGGCGTGAACGCGTTGGCCGTGTCCGTCCCTTCGTCGCCGGGCTTCTTCGGACCGTTCGAAGCCAGCGTGCGGCTGGCGCTGGCTCCGTTCGGCGTACCGGCTGACGCAGCGGTCAGCTTCGCTGTCGCCTTCCACATCGGGTCCTTTGCGCCGGTGACGCTCTTGGGGTTCTACTATGTCTGGCGCCTCGGGTTGTCCTGGAGCGAGGTGGGACACAGCGAGGAGATCGTTGAGCAGAGCGCCTGAGCGGCCGAGGTGAAGGCGACATGACGACGGGGTGGCTGGCGACGGAAGCGCGAGCTAAGCTCAACCTGCGACTGCGTATCTTCCCCCGCCGCCCGGACGGCTACCACCCGCTGGAAACGATCTTCTGCCGTATCAACCTGGCGGATCGGATTCGCGTACGGCGGCGGCGCGAGCCGGGCGTCTCGATCCGCCTGAGCGGGCCGGAACCGGCGCCGCTTGGCCCAGAGAATCTCGCGGCCCGAGCCGCTCTGGCATTCCTGAAGCGCACCGGCCTGACCGGCGGTGTGGCGATCGAGCTCGAGAAGCACATCCCGGTCGCCTCGGGGCTCGGAGGTGGTTCGAGTGACGCGGCGGCGGTCTTGCGGTTGCTTGGCCACAGCGCGGAGTCGCCCGTGCGGGAGGAAGCGCTGCTGCAGTGGGCGGCAGAGCTGGGAGCGGATGTCCCCTTCTTCGTGGCCGACTCGCCCATGTCGCTCGCCTGGGGGCGCGGCGATCGCTTGCTCGCCTGCGCGCCGATTCCCACGCGACCTATGCTTATCGTCGTCTCCGACATCCGGATCGCGACGGCCGAGGCCTACGCCGAATGGGATGAGCGGCGCAGCGTCAGGCATTCAGCTTCGGCCTCTGAGCCCGTGGCGCTCAGTGGACCGTTGCTCGCGGACTGGCAGGGTCTGCGATCGCTGGCCGTAAACGACTTCGAGCCGGTCGTGTTCGGACGCTACCCCTCCCTACGCACGATCCGCCGCCGGCTCGACGAAACACGACCGCTGCTGGCACTGCTGTGCGGAAGCGGCTCCGCGGTGTTCGCGGCCTATGGCACGGAAGAGGCATGTGGGGAGGCGGCCTCCCGTCTCGGGGAGGAGTTTGAAGGCGTGCGCGTTTTCAGTGCTTGCGGGCCTGTGTGAGGTCGGTGACACCCCGATCCCGCCAGATTTCCGACTGCACCAGCTGGCCCGGCGGAGGCGGGAGCAGGGCCACTTCGTCCGCGACCGACCGAACGTCTCCACGGCGCCAATACGCATAGGTGTGCGGCCCGCACGAGACGACCGAGACGAGCGCGTCCTTTCGGCGTTGGAAATCGTCGATGTCGGTGCGCGATAGATAGCAGTTGCGCGAGAGGGTCTGCGGGTTGAGGCTCGCCAGCGTCAGCTGCAGTGCCGGGTGGTTGTGCCAGGTGCCGATTGCCCGCCGGTGAGACCTGCAACTCGCCGCTTGAACGCGACCGGTCTGTGACAGGTGGATGTGCGGCATGCGAAACTCCGTTACATAGAGGTCCGCGCCGCGGTGCTCGCCCTCGAGACAGAGCACGAGCTCTGTATCGAACTTCTCGAACAAGAGTGCGAGGTTATCGGCGACTGCCGGAGCGAGAACGAGACGGCGGAACGCAGCTTCGCTGGCTGCCCTGTTCCCGCCCGAGACCGCGGGGCGCCCCAGAGCCACGGACGCTGTAACAATCAGAAGCCAGCAGATGTGTCTCACTTCTCAGACTTCCCAGATCACTGAACTCTCGATGTTCTTCTTGAACACGGCTCTTCTCTCTGTCCGTTCCGAGGCAACGAATTTGTTGGCAACTTCCGGGGAAGGGCTTCGGTGGGGAAGTCGGCGGGGCTTCCCTCGGGCGGCCTGGCAGCCGGGAATTGCATCTCCCTCCGCGCGGGAGGCCGCCTGTGAAGTCGCTCACAGGGCCGGCGTAAAGCCGGCCGCTCTTTCAGAGGAGCAAACGGTGTGCCGGGTCCGGTAGGCAGGGCTTCCTTACGGCCTAACTCACTTTCAATATTGAGGATAGCCGATTCCGCCTGCACGGGTTCTCGGGGGGCTGCCACCCGACTGATCGGTCGAGCTGACTGGACAAATGCCAGATAGGGTCGTGGGCTGCCTCAGGGAGGGGCTCGTCGCCGTAGGGGCCCGGGGGGGCCTTGATCGGCGCCGGGCGTCGGTCGAGATTGCGGCGTGCCCCCCTTGCCCGCCGTGCTCCGGGCTCGAGGGGTTGGTCTGGCCCGTCGTCTAAAGGCAGGACGCTGGACTTTGGATCCAGAAATGATGGTTCGACTCCATCCGGGCCAATCAATCTAAGCGCGATATCACGAACCACGTCCGGCAGAGAGAAATCCCCCATGTGCACACGCTCGATTCTTGTCGTTCTGGGCATCGCCTCGCTGGTCTCCGCCTCCGGCCATGCGCTGGCCCAGGAGGGTGGTGAGTGGCTCGAGGTCGTGGATGATGTAGACCGTGAGGAGCTGCTCTTCTTCATCGGGCCGATCGATCTCCCGGCGGGGTCGGGTCATCACGCGGTCAAACAGCCGCCGCTCCTCACGGGCCAGGTGCCGGCCGATGTCTACCTGTACGGGTTCGACGTGCAGATGCTCGACGCCGCGGGCGAACCGATCCCCAATCGGCTCATGCACCATGTGAACCTGATCGATCCTGATCATCGCGAGCTGTTCAGTCCGGTGTCGCGGCGGCTGTTTGCCGCTGGCAGCGAGACGCAGGCGGCGTCGATTCCGCGGCTGCTCGGTGTGCCCTTGCAGCGGGGGCAGCGCCTCACGGTCGCTGCCATGTTCCACAATCCAACCGAGATCGCGTATCCGGGGGCCCGACTGCGTGTCACGCTGAAGTACCGCAAGCGGGGCTGGTTATTCCCGATCAGCGTGTACCCCGTCTACATCGATGTCCAGGGACACGTTGGGGTGAAGGAATTCGACCTGCCGCCGGGTCGGTCGGAGTGGAGCTGGGAAGGACGCCCGGCGGTGGCGGGTCGGCTGCTGGCCAGCAGTGGGCACATGCATGACCATGCCGTCAACTTGCGATTCGAGGATCTGACGGCGGGTGCGGTGCTCTGGGAGACAGGCCCGAAAGTGGACGCGGACGGCCGTGTTGTCGCGGTGCCGGTTGGCAAGTTCTGGTGGAGGGGCGGGCTGCGGCTCACGCCCGAGCACACGTATCGGCTCACCGTCCTCTACGACAATCCGACGGGTGCGGTGTTACCCGGGGGCGGCATGGGCGTCTTGGGCGGCGTGTTCATCGTGACTGGCGGTGCTGAGTGGCCCGAGCTCGATCGAGGAAACCTGCGCTATGTGGAGGATATGAAGCAGACGCGGGAGACGGCGGAGCGGCGCGCCCTGGGGATGGCGGGCATGGAGGTGGGCAAAGAGCACGGCCACGCCCATCGTCATTGAGCGCGCAGACGGCGGTGGAGAGGCCTCGGAGCGCGATAGGTCGCGCCGTGACCCGCGGCTCAGGAGGGCAAAGCGAGTAGTACGATGAACGCGCCGTAGGCGACGAGGAACACGGCACCCTCCCAACGGGTGATGCGCAGCGTAGTCCACACGAAGGGCAGCACCAGAATCGAAACCGCCAGCATCACCGGCGCTTCGACCCGGATCACTGACTCGGGCACCGCCATCGGCCTTGCCAGCGAGGCGCAGCCGAGCACGGCGAGGATGTTGAAGATGTTCGAGCCCACCACGTTTCCCACCAAGATGTCGCCCTCGTCCTGAAGCGACGCGGCCACCGCCGTCGCCAGCTCGGGCAGCGAGGTGCCGAGTGCGACCACGGTGAGCCCGATCGCCAGCTCGGAGATCCCAAGCAAGCGAGCGGTGTCCGCCGCCCCGCTTACCACCATGTGGGCGCCGCCCAACAGAACGCCCAAGCCCACCAGAGTGAGCAGCAGATGGCCGGCCGTGGTTCCACCGGCCGGCACGAACCTCTGGTACTCGACCTCGATCGCCGGCGACTCGCGCCGGGCGCCCTCCAGCAGGTAGAGCGTAAAGGCAACAAAGCCGACCAGGAGCGGTAGGCCGTCCCAGCGCCCCAACATGCGATCTAGGGCGAAGATGTAAAAGGCGAGCGAGACGAAGATCATGATGGGGACCTCGCGCACCAAAAGCCGCATCTGCACGCGTATCGGTCGGATGAGCGCGGCGACGCCCAGGATGAGGGCGATGTTCGCCACGTTGGAGCCCACCACGTTGCCGATGGCGATGTCACCGCTGTCGCGAGCGGAGGCGACGACGCCGACTAGTAGTTCCGGCATCGATGTGCCCATCGCGACGACCGTGAGCCCGATGACCAGCGCGTTGACACCCAGATCGCGGGCGAGGCGCGAGGCGCCGCGAATCAGGACATCGGCACCCACGTAGAGCGCCACCAGTCCGAGCACGAAGATGAGCAGAGGAATCATGATCAGCTCGGGCAATGTGTAGTCTGGCCAGCGCGGGGACAAGCGGGCAGCGGCTCATAGCTGAGCGGGCCTCGCGATCGGCAAGTTCGGGGTCGGTTCAGAGCGCCGCGCCGGTTGACGGGTTTCGGGGGGCAGGATAAGTTGGGTGGCCTTCAACATCAGGGGTTTGCACGAAGTGACCGCTGGCCCGGTGATCGATCCCAAGAGCAGGGAGATGATGCTCCTTTCGGGGACCGCGAACCGGCCTCTCGCCGAGCGCATCGCCGAGAGGCTGGGTGGTCAGCTGTGCGACGTCACGCTGCATCGGTTCGCCGACGGCGAGATCTTCGTGCGGATTGATGAGAACGTGCGGGGCCGCGACGCGTTCATCGTCCAGCCCACCACGTCGCCAGCCGAGAGCATTGTCGAGCTGCTGCTGCTCATCGATGCGGCGAAACGGGCATCTGCAGCCCGGGTAACCGCCGTCGTACCGTATTACGGCTACGCGCGCCAGGATCGAAAGGACCAGCCGCGCGTAGCGATCGGCGCCAAGCTGATGGCGAACCTGATTACGACCGCGGGTGCCGACCGTGTCGTGTCAGTCGACTTTCACCAACATCAATTGCAGGCGTTCTTCGACATCCCGGTCGACCATCTCTATGCGGCACCCGTCTTCGTCGAGCACTACCGCTGCCGCGATCTTTCGCCGCTGGTGGTGGTCGCCAGCGACGTCGGCGCGGCGAAGATGGCCCGCGGCTACGCCCGGCGTCTGGGGGGCGAGATCGCGATGATCGACAAGCGCCGGCCCGCGCCCAACGTGGCGGAGGTCGTCAACGTGGTGGGCGAGGTCGAGGGTAAGAACTGTCTGATTCCCGACGACATGATCGACACGGGCGGCACCATGGTCGAGGCGGTGCGGGCGGTCTCTGAGCAGGGCGCCAAAGACATCTACATCTGTGCCACCCACCCGCTGCTGAGCGGGCCGGCAGTGCAGCAGCTCGCTGAGCTGCCCGTGAAGGAGGTGGCCGTCACCGACACGATTCACTTGCCGGAGGAAAAGCGCTGGCCGGCGCTCCGCATCTTGACGGTGTCCGACCTGCTGGCGCGAGCGATCCGCTACATCCACGAGAACGAGAGCGTGAGCAGCCTGTTCGAGTGAGTTTGTCGAGCCTCGAGGCCGGGCTGCGGTCGATACTCTGCGAGGGTTAGGGACAATGGTGAAGAAGATAAAGCTTCAGGTTCAACAACGAAGCGAGAAGGGGAAGGGCGCGGCGCGGACATTGCGCCGCCAGGGCTTCACGCCCGCGGTCATCTATGGCCACGGCGAAGAGACGCGGCCGTGCAAGGTCGACACCAAGGAACTGGACCGTCTGCTCTCGACCGTGCCGTATGAGAGCACGGTGATCGACCTCAAGCTCGACGATGGCAACACCCCTAGCGTCTTGATCAGGGAAGTCCAGCTACATCCGTATCGCAGGGAGATCCTGCACGTCGACTTTCTGGCCGTGCGTAAAGGCGAGAAGGTGAAGCTGGATGTGCCCGTACGCCTGGTCGGTCTGGCGGTCGGCGTCAAGGAAGGCGGGATACTCGAGCACCTTCGCCACGAGGTCGAGATTCGCTGCGTACCGTCCATGATCCCCGAGGCCCTGGAATTCGACATCTCGGAGTTGGCGATCGGGGACAGCGTCACCGTGGACGACTTGCGGGTGCCGGAGGGCGTCGAGATCCTCGATGACGCCGCGACCACGCTCGCGGCGATCGTACCGCCGTCCGTGCACAAGGTCGAGGAGGTGGTGGAGGAGGTCGAGGCCGAGGTCGCCGAGGAGGAAGCCGAGCCCGAGCTGGTGGGTCGCGGCAAGCGGGAGGAAGAGGAGGCCAGGGAAGAGGAGCAATAACGCTGAAAGCCGTTGTCGGGCTGGGTAACCCGGGAGCCCGGTACGATGCCACTCGTCATAACGTCGGCTGGTGGCTCGTGGATCTGCTCAAGCGCCGCTGGTCCGCAACTCCGTTCCAAGCAGAAGATCTCTGGCTGCGGTCAACCGCCGAACTTTCCGGTGTCGGCCAGATCTGGCTGATCAAGCCGCTGGTCTTCATGAACCGGAGTGGGCTCGCGGTGCGGGCGCTGGTGGAATCCAGCCAGCTGGACGTGAGTAACGATCTGCTGGTCGTGGTCGACGATCTGGCGCTCGAGCCGGGGCGCCCACGTCTCAGGCCCCGCGGCTCGGCTGGGGGCCACAACGGCCTGCAGTCGATCGAGGATGCCCTCGAGACCCGCGACTATTCCCGGCTGCGCATCGGGATCGGCGCGGCGCCGCCCGGCGTCGAGACGGCCGACTGGGTACTGTCGCCCTTCGACGACGCAGCCGCTGAAGACGCCGTGCTGGAGGTGCTGCCACGTCTGGGCGAGGTGGTGGAGATCTGGGCGCGGGAGGGCATCGAGCTTGCCATGAACCGTTGCAACGTTCCATTGGTCGCCGAAGACTAGGGTCAAGCTGAGCGAGGAGGCTGTGTGGCGGACATCGCAGTGACTTATGCGGCAGCGACCGGTTTGCTCGGACTGGTCGTCGCCTTGGGGATCTACCTCTATCTAAGACGGCAGCCGACCGGCACCGAGCTGATGGCCGAGCTGGCCAACCAGATCCAGGAAGGCGCGCGCGCGTTCCTCAAGCGGGAATACTCGGTGCTGGTGCCCTTCATCATAATCGTTGCCGCTTTGCTCTACCTGGCGTTGGGCTCGCTGCCTACATCACTGGCCTATGTCGGCGGTGCGCTCTGCTCGTTGCTAGCGGGCTTGTTCGGGATGAACGCGGCGACCATCGCCAATGTGCGCACCTCCGAGGCGGCCCGCGCAGCAGGCCAGGGCAAGGCGCTGCGGATCGCGTTCAACGGTGGCGCGGTGATGGGTCTCTCGGTCGCCAGCCTGGGACTGCTCGGGATCGGCGTGGTGCTGTTCATCTACGCGAACTCGCTGAGCGGAGACCCCGCCTTCAAGACCTTCAGCGAGATCATCGCTGGATTCGCCATGGGCGCCAGCTCGATCGCGCTGTTCGCACGCGTGGGTGGCGGCATCTACACGAAAGCTGCAGATGTGGGAGCGGACCTGGTTGGAAAGGTCGAGGCCGGGATCCCGGAGGATGATCCGCGCAATCCGGCGACGATCGCCGATAACGTGGGCGACAACGTCGGCGACGTCGCGGGTATGGGCGCCGACATCTTCGAGTCTTACGTCGGGTCGGTGATCGCGACGATCGCGATCGGGGCGACCTCGGCACAGATCGTCAGCGGGCAGCGCCTCGAGGCCGTGACGCTGCCGATCCTCTACGTGATGGTCGGCCTGGTGGCGAGTTTCGTCGGGATCTTCTCGATGAAGCTGATGGAGCGGATCAACCCGGCGGCGGCCCTGCGCAACAGCACCTACATCGCAGCGCTCTTGTTCTGGGTCGTCGCCGCCTGGGTCACCGTGCGCCTCGACATCTTCGCCGGGAGCGGCAACTTCGGCCCACTCGGTCCTTTCTGGGCGATGCTCGGGGGGTCGCTGGTCGGGATCTTCATCGGGCTGTCCACCGAGTATTACACGGCGGCAGGCCCGGTGCGGAAGATCGCCGAGGCGTCGCAGACCGGTGCCGCGACGAACATCATCGCCGGCCAGGCGGTGGGCATGCTGTCGACCGCGATCCCGGTGCTGCTCATCTGTGCCGCGATTTGGCTGGCCTACGAGTTCTCCGGCCTGTACGGGATCGGCATCGCCGCGGTGGGCATGCTGGCCACGGTCGGAGTGACGATGTCGGTGGACGCCTATGGGCCGGTGGCGGACAACGCCGGCGGGATCAGCGAGATGGGCGGTCTGGGGCCGGGTGTGCGCTCGATCACCGACAGCCTGGACGCGATCGGGAACACGACGGCTGCGATCGGCAAGGGCTTCGCCATCGGTTCGGCGGCGCTCACCGCGCTCGCGCTGTTCAGCGCCTACTCTTCGGCGGTCGGCCTCCAGGAGACGGGGATCAACCTGGTAGACCCGATGGTGGTCATCGGCATCCTGATCGGCGGGACGATGCCCTTCGTCATCGCGGCGCTCACGATGACGGCGGTCGGACGCGCCGCCTCCGGGATGGTCAACGAGGTGCGCCGACAGTTCCGCGAGATCGCGGGGCTGATGGAGGGGAACGCCAAGCCGGACAGCGCGCGCTGCGTCGATATCTCGACGCGTGCGGCGCTCCGGGAGATGGTTCTCCCCGGCACGCTGGCGGTGATCACCCCCGTGCTGGCGGGCACGTTGCTCGGTGTGGCGGCGCTGGGCGGCCTGCTCGCCGGGGCGACCGTTGCCGGCGTCCTGCTTGCGCTCTACATGGCGAACGCGGGCGGCGCTTGGGACAACGCCAAGAAGTACATCGAAGCCGGCGCTCTGGGCGGGAAGGGATCCGACCCGCACAAGGCTGCCGTGGTCGGCGACACGGTGGGCGACCCGTTCAAGGACACCTCGGGCCCGTCGATGAACATCCTGATCAAGCTGATGAGCGTGGTTAGCCTCGTGCTGGCGCCGTTCTTCGCACGGCTGGCCTGACGGGAGCCTTACCCGATAGATTGGAGAAGCTCCGGGGCGCCGGGCCGGGCCTCGGAGCTTCCCTGTGTCTCCGAACGGGGGCCGGGCCATGAGCCGCGCGCTCAGAGCAGGGATCATCGGTTTGCCCAACGCGGGCAAGTCTACGCTGTTCAACGCGCTCACCGCTGCGGGCGTACCCGCCGAAGCCTATCCCTTCACGACCATCGACCCGAACGTCGGGATGGTGGAAGTCCCCGATCCGCGACTGGATCGCCTGTTCGAACTCGTGAGGCCGCCGCGCCGAGTGCCGGCGGTCGTCGAGTTCGTCGATATCGCCGGATTGGTCGAGGGAGCGCACCGGGGCGAGGGCTTAGGCAACCGTTTCCTGGCTCACATCCGCGAAGTGGAGGCTCTGGTCCACGTGGTCCGTTGCTTCGAGGACCCCAACGTGCCGCACCCGGCCGGCGCCGTGGACCCGTTGCGTGATGTGGGTATCGTCGAGACGGAGTTGCTGTTGGCCGATCTGGAGACGCTGGGGAAACGCCTGGATCGGGTGCGACGGGCGGCGCGGAGCGGCGACGGTTCGGCGGGACGGGAGGCCGAGTTTCTCGATCGTCTCCAGAGCTGGCTAGACCAAGGAAAGCCAGCCCAGGCGCTCGACGTCGACGCTACGGAAGAGGAACTTGTCCGATCCCTCTTCCTCCTGACACGGAAGCCTGTGCTGTACGTGGCCAACGTTTGCGAGTCAGACACCCCTGGCCGCGACCCGCGGGTTGAGGGACTCGTCCAGGCCGTCGGAGCCGAGCGGGTGCTCCCGCTCTGCTGCCAGCTCGAGGCAGAGCTGCTGGACCTCGCGCCTGAGGAGCGGCTCGAGTACATGCGCGAACTGGGGCTGGAACGCGCCGGGGTCGAGTTGTTGATCCGGGCGACTTACGAGCTTCTCGGTCTGATCACCTTCTTCACCTTCAACGAGAAGGAGGTCCGCGCCTGGACGCTGAAACGAGGGGCGCTGGCACCGGAGGCCGCGGGTGTGGTGCACTCCGATTTCGAGCAGGGGTTCATCCGGGCCGAGACGGTGGGCTTCGCGGCTTTCGAGCGTGTCGGCTCGCTGAAGGCGGCGCGAGAGCACGGCCTGGTGCGCGCCGAGGGTCGAGAGCACGTGGTGGAAGATGGTGACATCCTCCTTTTCCGGGCCCACACTTGAGACCCGGGTCGACATCGGGAGAGCTTGAAGCGGGGAGTCAGTTGGGATAGTTTAGCAGCCTCTGAGTGGAGCCTACCGACAAACGACCTGCTCCGTCCCGTCACCGGGCGGAGCCGGAAGAGCTCGGCCTGCGAGCTCGGACCAAAGGGGGGGTGACCATGCGCGACTACGAAATCGTCTACATCTTCGATTCGGCACTCGATCGGTCGGTCATCGATCAGAAACTGGAGGGTTTCAACCGACTTGCCGTCGGTGGCGACGGCGGCGAGATCGTTGCCGTAGAGCACTGGGGCAAGCGGTTGCTCGCCTATCCTATCGACAAGCACGACAATGGGTACTACGTCGTCGTCCAGCTTCGAGCCGAACCTGCGAACCTGCCGGAGTTCGAGAGAGCGATAAAGCTGGACGAACAGGTGCTGCGCTATCTGGTCGTTCTGTCCGAAGGCGAGCTGCCGTTGCCGAGCTCAGCGCGGCCGGCCGGCGAAGGGCGAAGTGAAGAAGAGGGGGCGTCCGCGCGAATTTGACCGGTCGTCGTTTCTGTTGAGCGTCATGGCGGCCCTGCGGCTCTAAGGAGCGAGAGGATTGACCAGAATGCGAAGGAAGCGCAAACCCTGCCAGCTTTGTGAGGCGAAGATCTCGGTGGTGGACTACAAGGACGAGCAGCTGCTCTCACGTTTTGTCACCGAGCGGGGGAAGATCGTGCCGAGTCGGATAACCGGTACCTGCGCACCGCACCAGCGGCAGCTGACGAGGGCCATCAAGCGGGGCCGCTACCTGGCACTGCTCCCCTACGTGGAAGAATACCGGCGCTGAGGTGGCCGTGGCTGCAAGCCGGCCCTTGCTGGGGCGTCTCAGCGCATTCGGGCTCGTCACGATCGTATTTGCGGTGACGCAACCGGTCACGCTCGTGGCCGTTCCTCTCTCGTTGTTGCTGGTAGCGTTCGGGCCGCGAGACCCACGCGCCGCCGTGATCATTGGGGCCACGCTCGCCGCATCACTGTTGGGCGATCGCATGGGCCTCTGGTGGTTCGAGCGCGGCTGGCCGCTCGTGCTCGGCGGAGCCTTTGTTTGCATGGTGGGCTGGCGTCCCGCTTGGGGATTCTCGGCTCAGGTCTTGGCGGCGCTCGTGCTGGCTGCGCTCGTGGTTCTCGTGAGCTTCGCGCTCGAGCCGGCCGCTTGGACTGGCATCGATGCCCTGATCACGGAGAGGGCGCGCAGCGCGGCGGCCACGGCGAGCGGGCTGTTGGGCAGCCGTGCCGAGGCGGCGATCGGCTCAACCCTTGACCGGGTGGTCAGCCTGCAGGTGGCGATCTTCCCCGCGCTCCTCGCAGTGAGCTCGGTCGGTGCCCTCGGCGTCGCCGTAACGGTGCGTGCCTGGCTGACGGGCGAGCTGAGTCGGGCGTTCGGCCGGCTGCGGAGCTTTCGCTTCAACGACCACCTGGTGTGGCTCTGGCTGCTGGGCCTGGCACTCATCGTCGCGCCGGTTGGAGAGATTGGTGATCGCGTCGGCGGTAACTTCGTCTTCTTCATGGGAGCCCTCTACGTCGTGCGAGGATTGGCGGTGCTGATCAGCCTGCTGGGCGGGATCTCCGTCACGGCCAGCGTGGTCGGTGGTGTGATCGTGGTTCTCGTCTACCCGCTGCTCGCCCTGCTGCTGGCCGTGATGTTGATGGTCGGATTGGGCGACACGTGGCTCAACATCCGGGCGCGCGTGCGGGGACGGCCCGACGGAGGGCGGGACGGCCAGACTCGATCGTAGCAAGATAATCGAGACCGGAGTTGTAAAGTGAGCAGGATTCAGGAAGTGATCTTGAGAAGGCGCGTCGATGAACTGGGTGATGTCGGCGATGTGGTGCACGTCAAGGCGGGCTACGCGCGTAACTACCTGTTGCCCCAAGGGCTCGCCTACGTGGCGACCGAGCAGAATCGCCGGCGCTTAGAGCAAGAGCGCTCGGCGGCCCTGGTGGCGGAACAGCGCGATCGCGAGCGGGCGCTGGGGGTGGCGCAGCGGCTGGACGGCGTGTCGATCACCTTCACGATGCTCGCCGGCGAAGAAGGCAAGCTGTACGGGTCGGTCGGCCCGAGGGACATCGCGACCCAGTTGAGCGAGCAGGGCTTTGACGTCCACGGACGTAACGTGGCGTTGAAGGAGCCGATCAAAGCGCTGGGCGTGTATTCGGTGCGCATCAGGCTGTATCCCGAGGTCGAGGCCTCGGTGAAGGTCTGGGTGATCAAGCAGGAAGAGGAGTAAGGACTGGGCATAGCCTACTGCGACGGCCGGCGCCTGAAGCGCATCTTTCTGGCCGGGACCGAGCACGTCCTCGCCCATCGGGCGGAGCTCGACCGGATCAACGTCTTCCCGGTCCCGGACGGGGATACCGGCACCAACCTGGCGTTCACGTTGCGTGCCATGGCCGGGGCGCTGAGCGGCGTTCGTGACCGCTCAGTCGCCGCGGTCGCCTCGCGGCTGGCCGAGGCGGGCGTGTTGGGAGCGCGGGGCAACTCGGGGATGATGCTGTCGCACTTCTTCCTCGGGTTCGCGGAGGGACTCGATGGGCAGTCCCGGGCTGGGCCGAGCGAGTTGGCCGCGGCGATGCGCCTCGCCTCCGATTCGCTTTACCAGGCCGTCGATCAGCCGGTCGAGGGCACGATCCTCACGGTGGTCCGCGAGTCGACTCAGGAGATCCACCAGTCTCTGCCGCACGCCGCCGATCTCAAGTTGATGGCGCACCGCCTGTTGAGAGCGGCCCGGGCGTCGCTGGAGCGGACACCCGACCTGCTACCCGTTCTGCGTGAAGCGAACGTGGTTGACGCGGGCGCCAAGGGTTTTGTGCGCTTCGTCGAGGGTATGGTGGCGCTGATCGACGGGGTGTCGCGCCGGCCCGCCACCGGTCTGATCCTCGACATGCCGGACGCGGCAGCCGCGACCGAGTATCCCCGCGAAGCGGATCGTGGCTTCCGCTACTGCGCAGAGTTCCTCGTACGGGGAGACCCGCTGCCCAAGCGACAGAGCCTGGCGGGGACGGTGCGCGGTCTGGGTAGTTCGCTGATCGTCACGCGTGCGAGCGCGGTGGCGAAGATCCACATCCATACCGATGTGCCGGAGCGGGTCGAGCGCGCGCTGGGAGGACTGGGCGTCGCGGTGGAGCGGGTCAAGGCGGAGGACATGCGGGCGCAGCACCGCAAGCGCCGCCGTGTTGCCCGCCGGCGACTGGCGCTGGTCACCGACAGCACCTGTGACCTGCCGCCCGAGCTGATCATCGAGCGAGATGTCACGGTTGTGCCGCTGAACGTGATGTTCGGGGACGAAGCGTTCCTCGACCAGGTCGAGATCGACCACGAAGAGTTCTTGCGTCGGCTCACCGATCCGGAGCAACCGCAACCCACGACGTCGCAGCCCACGCCTGCCCACCTGGACGATGCATTCCGGCAGGCGGCGGCGCGCGCCGACGAGGTGGTGGGGCTCTTCGTCTCCGGGGCGGTCTCGGGCACACTCGCCCAGGCGGAGGCGGCCGCCGCGCGGTTCCAAGACGCCAAGATCCACATCTTCAACTCGCGCACCTCCTCGCTGGGCCTCGGTTTCCAGGTGCTGCGCGCGGCAGAGCTGGCGTCAGAGGGCTGCGGCGCGGAGGAGCTGATTGCGGAGCTCGAGCGGCTGCAGAGTCGCTCCGGGGTCTACCTGACGGTGGACACCCTCACCTATCTGCAGCGGTCCGGCCGCGTCGGTAAAGCCAGAGCTTTCTTGGCTAACCTGCTCCACCTCAAGCCCGTGCTGGGCGTCGACGAGACGGGATCGCTCATCCCGGTTGACCGCGTGCATGGCCGGGAGGCGCTGATCCCGCGGGTGCTGGAGCTCTTGAGAGACGAGGTGCCCGCAGAGCGACGGCGACTGCGAATGGGCGTGGCGCATATTCACGCCCCGGACGTGGCAGAGCGGCTGACAGCCGCGCTCAGAGAGGAGTTCCGGCCGGACGAAGTCCTCGTACGGCCGGCCGCCGGCGTCATCGCCGCCCACACCGGCCCCGGCGCTTGGGGCGTCTTCTATCAGGCCGAGTGAAGGGCACGCCGTGCAAGACCGGCCGCGGCCCGGCGGGTTGGGGACGGTGAGATCAGAGACGGTTGTCTGAGCCGGGGGTGTCGGACGTGGAATCGGGCCGCGCCGGGCTGGACGGGCTCGCGCTGGCGGAGCTCCCCACCCTGGTTCAGCGTGCGCTGGAACTCTGCCAGGAGCGGAACGCCCGCCAACCCGCAGTCCTCGACCTGCGAGGCCTCTGCGACGCCACCGACTTCTTTCTCATCGCCTCCGGCGACTCCGACGTCCACGTGCGCGCCATCTGCGATCACCTCGTCAGCGAGCTGGGCCGCCAGGGTGTGCGGCCCGCGGGGATCGAGGGGGAGCGCGCCGCTCGCTGGGTGCTGCTCGATTACATCGACCTAGTGGTGCACATCTTCCATCCGGTGGCCCGCGACTTCTATCAGCTCGAGCAGCTGTGGGGCGATGCGCGGTCGCTGATGCTGGAGGAATCGGCGTCGTGAGGGCCTGCGTACAGCTTCGCAGACGCGGGGCCGTCGCGGGCGCCGTTCACCTGATCGCTATAGCGGCCTTGCTCGTGACGGGCGTCGAGCCGCTGTCTGCCCAATTCGGTCGCAACAAGCTGCAGTATCAGGTCTTCGACTTCCGGGTCATAAAGACGGCGCACTTCGACGTCCACTACTATCCGCAAGAGCGCGAAGCCGCTGTCGACGCCGCGCGGATGGCCGAGCGTGCCTATCGCCGGCTCACTCGGATCCTAGGGCACGAGTTCGCTGAGCGAAAACCGATCATCCTCTATGCATCGCATAGCGAGTTCCAGCAAACCAACGCTCTCCCAGGGTTTATTACCGAGGGTACGGGCGGCGTGACGGAGTTCGCCAAGCGCCGCGTCATCATGCCCTTCACGGGCTCGTACGCTGAGTTCGAGCACGTCCTGACGCACGAGCTGGTGCACGCCTTCCAGTTCGACGTGCTGGCGCGCGGCCTGACCGGCCAGCTCGATCCGGGCAGCTCTCCGCCCCCGCTCTGGTTCGTGGAGGGGATGGCGGAGTATCTGTCGGTCGGCGGCCTCGACAGCCACACGCACGACTGGCTGCGTGACGCGGTGTTGTCGGGCTACCTGCGTAGCATCGGCGAGATGTCGAGATACAACGACTACCTGTCTTACCGGTTCGGCCAGTCGCTCTGGGCGTTCATCGGTCGCAAGTACGGTGACGAGATGATCGGGCTCCTGTTGCAGCGAGTGGTCCCTCTCGGCCTGGCGGGAGCGTTCCAGCTAACTCTCGGTGTAACGGTTGAGCAGTTATCCGACGAATGGATCGAGTCGGTAAGAACGACGTACCTTCCGGAGGTCGCTCGCTTCGGCAGCCCGGACGAGATCGGCCAGCGGCTGACCTCCCATGCCTTCCGACCGGGCTCAGAGGATTTCGCCTCCTACCTTGCCCCTGCGCTGGCACCTGACGGGCGGCACGTCGTCTACCTCTCAGACCGGGGTAACAAGCTCTACTCGTTCTACGACCTCTGGCTGGCATCGGCGGAGGATGGCCAGGTGCTCGCGCGCCTCGTCGAGGCGGCGCGAACTCCGGACTTCGAGTCGCTGCGCTTTCTAAATTCCTCTGCCGGCTGGTCGAACGATGGTCGGTACCTCGCCTTCATCGCTAAGGTCGGCGGTCGAGACGCCCTCTACCTGTACGACATCGAGCGGCGGCGCGTGGCACGGCGGCTGACGTTCGAGCTCGATGGGTTGCAGAACCCAACCTTTGCGCCGGACGACTCGCGCGTCGCCTTCACGGGTATTCGCGGCGGAGTCAGCGATCTGTATGCGGTCGATCTCAGCGACGGGCAGCTGCGACAACTGACCGATGACGGCTACGCGGATCTCCACCCTGCCTGGTCCCCGGACGGCGCTCACATCGCGATCGCCACTGATCGCGGTGCCGGGACGGATTTTGACGACCTGGTCTTCGGCAACCTTCGCATCGCTGTGTATCGGATAGGGACTGGCGACGTCGATCTGCTGCCCTTCCAGGAGGAGGGCAAGAACATCAACCCGGTTTGGTCGCCGGATGGCGACGCGATCGCATTCATCTCCGACCGCACCGGCGTGAGCAACGTGTTCCTCTATTCGCGGACGGAGGACCGGCTCTATCAAGTCACTGATCTGCTGTCGGGAGTGAGCGGGATCACGCCGCGCAGTCCGGCGATCGCATGGGCAGCGCGGGCCGACCGATTGGCGGTCACCTACTTCGAAGGTGCCGGCTACAACGTGTACGTGATCGACGACCCGCGGGCGCGTGCCCGACCTGTGGCGCCGCCGAGCGCGCCCGAACCGGTCGTGGTTGCGGGTTCGGAGTGGGACGAACCCGTCGGCGGGGCGGCGCGGATCGACCGCGCCGGAGCCGGCCGCGCCAGCCAGTCCTATTACAAAGTGGTTGGCGGCTTTCGCCCTTCGGGGGCGAGGCCGGAGCCGGCCGAGGCCGTGGCGGGCCGCGAGCTCACGGTGGCTGCGCTTCTGGAAGACGCCGAACTGGGACTGCCCGACCCTGCGGGGTTCGAGGATCGAGAGTACCAGCTCAAGTTCACACCGGACGTGGTCGGGCAGCCGGTCATCGGAGCTGAGGTTGGCGGCCACTTTGGCAGCGGCATCTACGGTGGCTCCTACATCCTGCTCTCCGATATTCTGGGCGACCACAACCTGCTGCTCTGGGGTCAAGTGGCGGGCTCGTTCGACGACGCTTTCATCCTTGCCCAATACGCCTACCTGCGCGAACGGGCCAATCTGTCGATGGCCTACCAGCAGTTCCCGCTCTACCGCTTCCGCGGAACCGTTCCCGCCGTCGATCCGTCCGGCGGCGAGCTGTTCGAGGATCGCTTCGTGCGGGACGTGTATCGCACCTTGACCACCCAGGTCGACTTTCCGCTGAACACATTCCAGCGGGTGGAGATCGCCGCCACGGGCGTCTACCTGAGCCGGGACAGTGTCGTGGACCGCTTCGTGGTCGGGCCAAGCGGGGGAGGCGAGCGGTCGGTTCAGCAACTGGAGAACCGCGTGTTTGCCGGCCCCTCGCTGGCGCTCGTCTGGGATGACGCGCTGTTTGGATTCAGCGGCCCGATCTCGGGTCGCCGCTACCGAGTCGAGCTGGGACGCTTCTTCGGGGACGTAGCGGTCAACAACCTGAGGCTCGATTTACGCAACTACTTGAACCTCGGCGGCCAGTACGCGCTCGCGACGCGGTTCACGAGCTACTCCCGCTCCGGTCCAGACGAGCGTGACTTCCGCGTATACTGGGGCGGCCCGTATTTCATCCGCGGGTACGACGGCGGATCGTTCAGTCTCTCAGAGTGCACGGAGTCCGTCCGTTCCGTGGACGACCTCATCACCACCTTCTGTCCGGTGCGGGATCAGCTCATCGGCAGCAGCGTCGCCTTCGCCAGCGCCGAGTTTCGGTTCCCAATCTTCGGCTTTCTCGACCTCGGGTTCGTACCGCTCGGCCTGCCGCCCGTGGGCGGCGTGGTGTTCTTCGACGTCGGCGCGGCCTTTAACTCATTCGATCAGCTGACCTGGTCGCGGCGGCCGGGTGAAGACCCCTACGATCGGCGCACACCGCTAGCGGCTTACGGCGCCGGGCTGCGGGTCAATATCCTCTACAACGTGATTCGGATCGATTACGCAGTCGCGCTCAGCCGTCCTAACCGGAGCGCCGGGGTTTGGTCGCTCTCCTTTGGACCGAGCTTCTAGACGATGGACGCCGCAGGTCTATGTCGTACCTTGCGTTAGCTGCACCGAGGCCGCTATTTTGGTCTGGCCCACAGCACTCCAGCCACTCCCGTAAACCCGCGGGCGGGCCGCCCGAGGATCACGGGCTCTGAGTTTGTACCTGTTCAAGCGCTGTGTTCTAGCCGCGCTGCTGGCCGGACTGCCGGCGCTCTTCGCCTGCGGTTCCCAGCCGCGCGACGCGAGCAGCGCGGCTAAGAAGCTCGAATGGGCGGCGTGGCTCGGCAGCGCTGAGGGGTGGGGACTGCTCGGTGTGCCGCTCGCTGGCGGGCCCCTGGTGTACCGGAGCGCGGCGAACCTCGAGGCCCCTACCTGGTCGCCGTTGGAGTTCTCGGGGCTGATCGATGCCTGGCCCGGCGAGGGCATCGTCTGGATCGGGTTTCGCGACTCGCAGTTCGGACGCTACGACTACGCGACGGGCCAACTGTCGACCTTCAGCGGCCCCGCAACACCCGTGGCGGCCGTCGCCCTCGGCAGTGATGAAGGTCTTGTGGTCGCAAGCGAAGCGTCGCGCCTCGAGCTGGTGGGAGAATCGATGGCTTGGCGACCCCAGCTCGGGGGACGCCCGCTGCGCCTGGAGCGCGCGGCGGGACGGAGTGTGGTCGCGCTGGTGGAGGAGGAAGGCGAGCAGGCGCTCGAGGTGTTCACGCCCCCGGGTGAGGACCCTGTGGCACGACTCCGTGTGGAAGGCCTGAGGGGATTCGCGGTCAATCCTTGGGGTGACCGTCTTCATTACCTGGCCCAGAGTCCCGACGGCCCGATGGTTTACGAGCTCGGCCTGCCCAACCTGTCTGAAGCGGGCGCGCTGCCGCTCGCCGAGCCGGGGCAAGCGCTCGCCGTGACCCCGTCCGGCCATCGGCTGTACGTCGCGGCGGGTAGAACCCTGCAGGTCTTTGACCGGCTCCGGGGCAAGCGGGTGCGCGAGTTGGAGTTGGAGGAGCCGGCGAGCGAGCTTCGCTTCAGCCTGGGTGGTGCCTACCTGCTGGCGCGTCTCGGGGTAAAGGACGAGGTCGCGATCATACAGGTTGGACTCGATTCACCGCTCGGCAGGCTGCCGGCGGAGTGGGGGCGCGATCTGCCGGTGTGTCTGCCGGGAGGCCGGCTCTTCGCGCGGCGGGGTGGAGTTTTGGTGCTCTACGATGTGAGCGAGCTGCGCGAGCTGGCGCGTCTTGCGATCGACGAGCCACGGGTCTGGCTGGCTGTCGAGTGGGAGCCGCCGCGACCTCGGCCTGTGCTGGCCCGCGCGGCCGGGCGCCCAGGCGCGGGCCCGGCTGCCGCACCCGGCGTGAGCTCGGGCGCGGAAGTCCCGCCCGAGTCTCTGTCACTGGCACCGGCCGGCCACTACGCCGTCGTATCGGCCGCCCGCGAGCGGCCTGGCGTGGAGAACCTCGTCTCCTGGCTGAAGGGAGTGGGCTACCCCGCGACGGTCGACCGTCATCAGGACGTAATGGGCACGGTCTGGTTTCGAGCCATGGCCGGGCCGTACCCCGATCGTCGCCAGGCCGAGGCCGCTGCCAGAGCATTGACGGCGCGTTACGGTTACAAGCCATGGATCCTGACGGTGGAAGCGAGGTGAGGGACAGCGTGGCGCATGAGAACGAGTTGAGCTGGCCACACGCAGTCACTCTGGTCGTGGCCACGGATACGGCTTCGCAACGTGGCTGGGCGGCCGCCACCGCGATCGAGATCGCGCGACGGCTGGCGGCGAAGCGCAAGGTTGTGCTTGTCGACCTCCTGTCGCGCCCCTCTCCGTTGGCGGCGGCCATCGGGGTGGAGGAGAGTCGCGGGATCGTGGATGTGCTCTTCCGCGGCGCGTCGTTTTCGGCGGTCGCGTGCAAGCTCGAGTCGGAGGGCTTTCACTACCTGCCGCTCGGCGAGACCCCGCCCGCCGCGCAGGCGGTCTGCGAGCACTCGCATTGGCTCAAGATGGCGGAGCGGCTACCGGATGCGGACGCCCATGTGCTACCGGTCGTCGCGGCCGGGGACTGGCAGGTCACGGGTCCGATCGCCGGCTTCGAGTCGTGCATCGTGCTCAACGGATCGGGAGCTGAGATCGATTTGCCCGTAGGGGCGCGCCCGCTCGCCGAGTTCCTTGCGCCGCCGTCGGTGCGGGGAGGGCTCGGCCCGGAGTGGGCGCCCGAGCCGGAGGCCGAGGAGGGATTGGCTGCGGTTGAGGCCGAGGATGAGATCGAGCCGGCCGCTCCTCCTGCCGAGCTGCCGGAGCCGAGTCCCGCGCCGCCTCTGCGGCCGCTGCTGGCGCCGGAGCCGAGGCGGCATTTCCTCTCCGGGCCCAACCGCCGCAGCGTGGTCCCGGTGGCGGCGCTGGTCGCGGCAACGGCCACCGTAGTCGTGTTGTCCCGGGGTGTTGGCACGCCGGAGACCGCCGCTGAGCTGACGGACCTCGGCACGGCCGCGGAGCCGATCGCGCCTAGCGAGCCCCCAGCGGTGGCAGCGAGCGAGATCAACGAGCGGGATCGACCGGGCGAGACCAGTCTGCCCTATTCGGTGGCGATCGCCGCGTACAGTGCGTACGACGACGCGGTCGCGCGTCAGCGCAAGTGGGAACGGCCGGACTTGACCGTCTATGTCGCGCCGACCCCGGTGCGCGGCGTGGTCTACTACCGGGTCTTCGCCGGCCTGCTCCCCAACCGCGACCAGGCGGAGCGGCTGATGGCGCAGCTCGTTCGTGAAGGGATCAAGGATACGATCAGGAACTGGGACGTTCGGGCTACGCGTTACGTCTTCGACTTCGGCACGTATCCCGACGCCCGGGACGCGGGCGCGGCGGCCGAGAGCTTGCGCGGTCAGGGAGTGCCAGCCTATGTGGTGCCGGCCGCTGGGGCCGACGGCGGGCGACCGGCGTATCACGTCTACGCTGGTGGCTACGAGAGCGCCGAGGCCGCGCGTCCGCTTCGGGAACGCATCGTCGAAGCGGGTATCGAACCTAGGTTAGTGGAGAGGGTGGGGTTGGTGTCGAGATGAAGCTAGTCGGTATCGAGTTTCACGGCTTCAAGTCATTCGCCGATGCGGCGGACATCCGCTTTCACGATGGGATCACGGCGATCGTCGGGCCCAACGGCTGCGGCAAGTCGAACATCTCCGACGGCCTGCGCTGGGTATTGGGTGAGCAGCGACCGACGGCGATCCGCGGCTCGCGCATGGAGGAGGCGATCTTCCAGGGCACGAAGCGCCGTAAACCGATCCACCGGGCTGAAGTGGTCCTTCGACTCTCCAACGAGGACCATCTGCTGCCGGTCCCTTACTCTGACGTCGAGATCAGCCGGACCGTCCACACGGGCGGTGAGAGCGACTACCGCCTGAACGGTACGCTCTGCCGCCTGCGGGACATTCAGGACCTCTGTCGTGATACCGGCCTGGGTGCCAACGCCTACGCGATCATCGAAGGCCGTATGATCGATGCGATCCTCAGCGATCGCGCGGAGGAGCGTCGGGCGATGTTCGAGGAGGCCGCCGGCATCAGCCGCTACAAGGAGCGGCGGCGGGTCGCCGCGCGCCGACTCGATGAAGCGGACGCGGATCTGGCACGAGTCGACGATCTGGTCTCCGAGGTCCAGACCAAAGTTCGCAGCCTCGCCCGTCAGCGTGGCCGTGCGCGCCGCTACCTCGAGATGCGCGAGCGCAAGCTCGCCCTGGAGCTGGCGATCGCTCACGCGGATCTGAGCCGGCTCGGCGAGCGCCGCCGGGAGATCGAGGCGGAACTGAGCGGCCTGAGCGAGACTCGCGTAAAGGATGCCGCCCAGCTCCGGTCCGCGGAGGCCGAGCAAGAAGCGCTGAGCACCAGGTTGGCGGACCTTGAACGCGCGCGAGCTGAAGGCGCGCGCGAGCTGATGGCCGTACGGGATCGACTCGGCGAGCGCGAGCGACAGCGATTGCTGGCCGAGGAGCGTGCCCGTCACGCCCGGACACGCCTGGAGGGCGTTGTGCGCGAGCAAGGCGAGCTCGAGGAGCAGCGCGGGGCGCTGGAGGACGATGTCGCTCGGCTCAGAACGCAAGTCGAGCGGAAGAGCGCCTCACTCGCTGAGCTGCGTGAGGCGCTGCGTGCACGCGCGGTCGAGCTGGCAGAGGTCGGCGAACGGCGCCGGGCGATGGAGGCGGCCGAGGCGGCCGTCGAGGCAGAGCGCCAGGCCTACCACGAGAGGCGGGCTCGGCTGCAAGCGGGGAGAGAGGCCGCCCAAGCGGAGGCGGCCGAGCTCGCGCGCCGGATCGAGGACGCAGAGGCTCGGTTGGCCGTCGCGACGACGGGGGTCGAGTCGGTCGCGCAGCTGGAGGCCGAGGCGCGGCGCGAGGCGGAGGAGGCGGAGGCCCAGATGGCAGAGGCCTCCCGAGATTCCGAAGCCGAGCGGTCGCGGCTCTCCGAGCTGCAGTCGGCTCACGAGGCGATCCGCCGTCGCCAGGTCGCGCTGGGTGAATGCCTGCAGGCGATCGTCGAGCGGATCGAGGCTTTGCGGCCGTTCGCCTCCGGCGCGGAGGGGTTGAGTCCGGCGGTGCAGGCGGCGCTGGCGCGGCGCGATGAGCTCGGCGTGCGCGGCGTGCTGGGAGAGGGGCTCGACGTTCCCGACGACTTCACGGAAGGGGTCGAGGCCTATCTGGGTGCCTATCTCGAAGCTCTCGTGGTCGACGACCGATCGGCGGTTGAGCGGATCCGCCGCTGGTTCCTCGAGGAGTACCGGGGGCCGGGCGGACTGGTCGTAACCCCGCTCGACCAGCTGCCTGACGACCGCGCGGAGGCCGCGGAGCTGCCTCCCGGCGTTCAGGCGAGCGGGCCGGGCGCCCCCTGGCTCCGCCTCCTGCTGGGTGGGGTGAAGCTCGCGCAGAGACCGGGCGGCGCCCTGCCTTGGGTCGGCCCTAAGGCGAGCCGGGATGCCTTGGGTGTGTTCCGGATCGGGCGACCGCACGGTCGGGCCGGGCTGTTGGCGCACAAGGCGGAGCTGGAGCGGCTCGAGCTGCAGCGCTCTGAACTCGAGGGGTCGGCCCGCCAGCTCTCCGAGGACGTGAGCCGGGCGCAGGAGCGGCTCAGGGCTCAATCGAGGCGAGTGGCCGATTTGGAGGCGACGCGCCGCCGGGCCGAGGAGGCGCTGGGGCGGCTGCGCGTCCGTTCCGAGGCAGCGGTCGAGCGCTCGGTCCGGGGGCGGGAAGAGATCGATGCGGCGCGCGAGATGGTTGCCCGTTTGGAGGTGGAGCGCGAAGCGACATTGGAACGCGGCGCACGTGCCGACGCGACGCTGGCGGAGCTGGTGCCGGCCGGCGCGACCGAGGGACCCCACCCTGAAGCGCTGGCCGAGGTGCGCGGTGCCTGGGAAGCGCTTCGGGAGCAGGCGGCCGAAGCCCAGCTACGCGAGGCGCGCGCGGCGGCGGACCACGACCGCGCGGGACGGGACCTGCAAGCCCGCCAGGAACTCCTCGAGCGGCTGGTCGACCGGCATGCGCGGCTCGGCCAGGAAAGGGCTGAGCTGGAGAGCGAGCTCGAGCGGCTCCAGGAAGAAAGCGAGGGAGCGGCGCAGGAGCTCCAGACCCTGTTCGAATCGCGCGAGACCCGCGAACACGAGTCGCAGGAACGCGAGCAACGCGCCGAGAAGATGAGGCGGAAGGTTGCGGAGCTGGAGGGCTCGCTCCGCCGGATTCATCAGGATGAGCGCAGCCACTCCGAGCAGCACCACCAGCTCGAGCTCGAGCAGACGCAGATCGCCGCTGATCTGCAGCGTACACGTGAGCGCTTAGAAGACGAGTGGGGACGGCCATTCGATGTGTTGAGTGGTGAAGTCGAGGCGGCGACCGGCGACCCTGGGGACCTGCGCAGCGAACTCTCGCAGGTCAGCGAGCGGCTCGCGGGCATCGGCCTGGTCAACATGTTGGCCGAGCAGGAATACCAAGAGGAGGAAGAACGACTCGAGTTCTTGGAGTCGCAGCGCGCGGATCTAGCAGGGGCGCGTGACGATCTGCGCGAAACGATACGGCAGATCAACGAGACCGCCTCCGCGGCCTTCCTCGAGACCCTCGGGCAGATCAGAGTCAATTTCCAGCGCACTTTCGCGACGCTGTTCGAGGGTGGCGAGTGCGACGTGTGGCTGGACGACCCGAACGATCCGCTCGACTCGCCGGTCGAAATCTCGGCCAGCCCGCGGGGCAAGCGAACCCAGCGTATCCATCTGCTGTCGGGCGGCGAGCGGGCACTGACCGCGCTGGCGCTGCTCTTCGCCATCTACCTCGTGAAGCCGAGCCCCTTCTGCGTGCTGGACGAGGTGGACGCGCCTCTCGACGAGACCAACATCCTCCGCTTCGTCGCCATGCTCGAGCAGTTCAAGTCGGACGTGCAGTTCATCGTCATCACGCATAACCCGGTGACGATCGAGGCCGCCGACTGGATCTACGGTGTGACGATGGAGGAGCCTGGCGTCTCCAAGATCGTCGGAGTCGAGTTCAGCGACTACTCCAGCGACGCGGTGGCCTGATGCGACTCGTCACGGTGGGGACAGGGACGGTGGTCCCCGACCCCGACCGGGCCTCGGCCTGTCACTGGGTCGAGCAGGACGGGACCCGGGTGGTGGTGGATTGCGGTGCCGGCGCGCTTCAGGGCCTCGCGCGTGCCGCGTTGCCCTGGGGCGAGTTCGAGCACCTGGTCATCAGCCATTTCCACGCCGACCACATCGCCGAGGTCCCCTCCCTGATCTTCGCCCTCAGACACGCCCTGGAGACGCCGCGGGAAGCGCCGCTGGGCGTCTGGGGGCCGCCCGGCACGCAGCGGCTGTTCGGCGCCTGGGCGGCGGCGCTGGGCGGTTGGCTGACCGAGCCGGGTTTCGATCTTCTGATACAGGAGCTGTGCCCCGCCGAGGATCGGCCGATCGGGGCGCTGCGAGTGCGCGTGGCTGAAACGCCGCACACGGAGGAGAGTCTCGCTTTCCGCTTCGAGGCCGGCGGTCGCGCGCTCGGCTACACTGGCGACACCGGTCCGAGCCCGCAGCTGGCGGCGTTCTTCCGCGGTGTCGACCTCTTGCTCGCCGAGTGCTCGCTCCCGGACGGTCTGGTCGGGGAGAACCACCTGTCGCCGAAGCGACTGGCACGACTCGCCCGAGACGCCGGCGTGCCGCGTCTCGCCGTCACCCACATCTACCCGCAGCTTCGTAAGCTGGATGTCGCCGCCCTGATCCGCGGCGCCGGCTTCGGCGGTGAGGTCATCTTGGCACAGGACGGGCTAGAGCTGGCTGTCTAGCAGCGGTTGAGACTCGCTTGATCCGCACGCCGTACATCGCGGGCGGATGGACGGCAAACGAGCTGGCGCCGACAGGGCGCCGCCGGACCTGGGACCCCTGGGCGAGGAGCTGGCCGCCCGTCACCTTCGTTCGCTGGGGTACACGATCCTCGCGCGCAACTTCCGCTTCGGCCGTCGGGAGGTCGATCTGATCGTGCGGCGCGGCGACGTAGTGGCCTTCGTGGAGGTCAAGGCGCGCGCCGGGCGAGGGTACGGGCACCCTCTGGAGGCGATCACGGCGCTCAAGCGGCGCGAGGTAGAGCGGGTTGCGCGGGCCTGGCAGGGTCGGCACGGGGGGCCGGGTCAGCGGTACCGATTCGACGCCGTCGGAGTCCTGATCGCGCGAGGCCGGGAGCCGATCATCTGGCACATCCCCGGTGCCTGGCGGCTGGGGGAGTAGGCGGATCGGGCCGGGTGGCGCGGGCCGACGCCTCCGT
>CAYFXF010000013.1:0-35174 GCA_964347085.1 uncultured Gemmatimonadota bacterium
ACCCAGGCCGTGGAGATCCGCGACATCATCATCCCGAAGGGACTCGAGGATGCGATGTCGCGGCAGGCGCAGGCCGAGCGCGAGCGCCAGAGCCGCATCATACTCGGCACGGCCGAGACCGAGATCGCTGAGAAGTTCAGCCGCGCCTCCGAGCACTACCGCGATAACCCGGTCGCCCTGCACCTGCGGGCGATGAACATGGTCTTCGAGGGGCTCCGGCAGAAGGGCTCGATGATCATCGTCCCATCGACGGCCGTCGAGACCATGGGGCTCGGTGCGTTGGGCGGCCTGACCGCCTTCGGCCGGGGGGTCGAGGGCCTAGCCACGGAAGGCGATACCGCCGATAGCGGCGGAAACGGCGGCAGTGAAGCGTCGGACTCGGAATCCTAGTACAGCGTGGGCGTGGAGCGAGGGGGGAAGGGGTCCCAAGCGAGAATTTGGAGGTGACCCATGAAACCGATCGCATTAACCCTGGCCTGCGTGATGATCGGGTTCATCGTCGCTTGTGATGATGCACAAGATCCCGGGCCTGTCGAGCTACAGGTTCAGTCGGCCGCCGAAGACCTGATCGACCGGTTACCCAACTCTACCTTGGCGGCCTTCGAGATCCGTGACCTGGACAGCCGCTGGCTCGAGCTACGGGCGCTGCCACCGCTTGCCCGCTTGCAGGATCAATTGCTGGGCAAGCTGGGGCTCGACGCCGATGACGTCCCCGAGATCGCCGGCTCGCACGCGGTCCTGGCGCTGGTGGCCGACGAGGCGCGGCGTGTCGTGCCTGTAGCCGTGCTTGACCCGCCTTCGCCTGGGGATGCGCTGCAGCGGCTGAGCGACGGCGTTGGCTTGGTCGCCGTCGAGGCGCGCGGCGCCATCTGGGTCGGGCCGGCGAGTCGGGCGCAGTGGATTGCGCTGATCGCTGCGGGCGACGGGACAGCGCTTCGTCACGCGGTCGACTTCGGCGTGCTCGCCGAGCGGCTGCCGGCGGGCGGTCTCGTACGGGCCGTGCTCAACCCCCGCGCCATCAGCGGATGGCTGCGGCGCTGGGCCGAGTACCGGACCGCGAACCCGGCCGGGGCGCTGGCGCGGCTGCTGGCCGCTGACCTGGAGGGCATCGAGGTGGCCGGTTTCCGCCGCGACATCGCCAACGGCGAGCTGGTGACCGACATCTGGGTCGGCATCGACACCGAGGTGGTACCGGCCGTTATGATGCAGGCGCTGGCCGAGCATCGCGGACCCGCGGTTCTTCCTCGCGATCTACCGGCGGACGTGCTGCTCGCCAAGTCGTTCCGGACGGAGGCGGAGGGCGGCCTGGCCTGGCTCCGAGCCCTGGCGGCCAGCGACCCGGCCGGTCCCCTGCGCCAGCTCGATTTCTGGATCGCCGAATTCGAGGCGCGGAGCGGCCGCGACGTCGAGAGGGACATCGTCGGCGCCTTGGGCGAGCGCGGGCTGTTCATCGTGCTGGAGGGAGCGGAGGGCGGGCTCGAAACCCTGGCGATCTTCGACGCGCGCGAGCCCGAGCGGCTCGAGGCGGCCCTCGTCGACCTCAGGGATTGGCTGGCCGACCACATCTGGGGGCGCACGCTGGGGCTCGCGATCCCGCAGCGCGGCGGACCCAGCGCCGGTAGCGGCGCCGCCGTGCACGCCCTCGCTTTCTGGAGCCCCTTCGGCAGCGTGAGTGGGCCTGCCTTCCAGCTCGCGGACGACCGGCTGGTCGTCGCGACGAGCCGTCAAAGCCTGAGCTACGGGGTCGAGCTGGCTGGTTCGGCGGCGACGTGGCACACACCCGCCTGGGCTTTGGCAGACGGTCGCGAGCCGGATGAGATCGCCGTGATCCGGCCGGCGGGGCTAAGCCGCTTCTTCGGGATAGAGTCGGCGCTTATCGCGGGTCGCGGCCCTGGGCTCGGAGCTGTTCAGGAGTTCATTGCTGGGGCGGGCGAGGGGCGGGTGCGCGTGTTCTACGACGAGGGTGGGTTTAGCATCCACGGCGTACTTCGGATCGAGGCGGCCGGACCCGGCGGTTGAAGTGGGTCCCGGACTTCGGGGGACGCCCCTGTGTGTCAGGGGCTCGCCCGCAGCACCTGTCGAGGCGGCGTGCTTGTCAGCTTTCGGAGGTAAGCGTTCGGGTCATACTCCAGCGCGCCGGCCGGCAGGTGCTCCCAGAACGGACCGAGTTGCTTCTTCAGCCGCTCGGTATAGAACGATGGGATCCGGCGCGTCTCACCCTCGAAGAAGCGCCGCACCGATGCGTCGCTGTCGAGCAGGCGGCGGACAGTCGAGTAATACCTGATTCGTCCGAACCCCTCGGACGAAATGGCCCGTATGATGTTCATCCAGGTCGCGAAGCCCGCCTGTGTGCCGCGGGCCCGGCGCGCGATCTTCTTCCACGAGAACGAGTATTTTGTCAGGTCGATGACGCGATCGTAAAACTCCGTCCAGCCGTAGTGACGAGGCCGGACGTTCATCGCCTGGTTGTTATTGAGGAAATGGAAGGGGAAGGGGAGCACGCGGCCGGCACGTTGCAACTCCAGGTTGAGCGGCGCCGCCTCACCGAACGCGGTGAGCAGGGAGTAGCCGGGGAACACGCCTGGCGTCTTGTCGAGGAACCGTTTCGTCAGCTCGAACGGTTCGCCCCCGTCATCTTCGTCCAGGCCCAACACGAAATTGGCCTGTACATAGGGGACGTGCGAGAGCAGCATGTTCACGTGCTCGGAGAGCCTCTCGACCTTCTTCATGCCGGTCGTACGGCCGGTCATCGACTTGTTGCCCAACGTGTACCAGGACTCGATGCCGGGGAGGAGCACTTTGAACCCGTTATCTCTCAGCCGCTTGACTTTGGACTCGGAGAGGAGCGAGAGGCTGCTCTCGGCGGCGAACGAGAGTGTGCCTGGCGGGATCGCCTCCTCGATCGCGGTCATGCATTCGTCAAAGCGCACGCCGAAGTTCGGGTCGTGCCAGCCTACCCAGGCGCTCGGCATGCGCGTGGCCAGAAACCGCAAGTCTTCGCGAATCTGGTCACGGCTGACCGGTTCGTAGTCAACCACGGAGTCGATACAGAAGTTGCAGGTATAGGGGCAACCCAGACTGGCGATCATCGGTACAGCCTTGAGCCGCGTCGGCGCCTTGGCGAGCGTCGGCTCGATGAACTTCCAACGCTCTTTGACGCCTGGCAGCAAGGTGGGCTGCCGTTTGGCCGACAACTGTAGCCCGAGGGGCCGTTGGGGACTGGGCTCACGCAGGATGTCCTCGATCAGGGCCTTGTCGGTGAACCCGAGAACGTAATCGAAGTACCTGCAGGCGTCGTCTGGGAAGCAGCGCGCGTGGGGCCCACCCAGCACGGTTACCGCCCCGCGTTTACGGAACAGGTTACTCACCGCGTAGGCCAGCTCGGCGGCCTGGGTGAACGCGCCGACGAACAGGAGGTCCAGGTCTGCCGGCAGCTCATCTTGCAGATTCTCCAAACCGGTGAAGCAGACGAGCCTGACGTCATGGCCCGCCTCTTCGCACCAGACCGCCACCGCCTGCGGCATGATGCTGGCAAGGTTCGCGTGCATGACTCGCGCCCACAATGAGCGGGTCCGAGCCTTGCTGACCAGATCGAGTATGCCGACTTGCAGCGGTCGCATGGGGTTTCCGTTCGCCAAGGTTGGCTGATGATCGGTCGACAGGGCCCGGATTGCAAGTCAGGGCAAGAGCCCACCCGCCTTGAGCCTGGATGCCTGGTACGGTCCGAGCTCCAGCGTGAGGAGCCGCCGGGCACCGGGCTGGTAGTCCTTCTCGGACAGGATGTCTCTGCAGACCTGAAGAGGCTGCAGACGCGGCTCCTTCAGATCGAGCGCCGCCTCCACATCCTCCGCCAACAGCTTTTGCCGATTGATGGTGCGGGGCTGCCCGGTCAGCTTCACACCCTGCGTGTAGTTACGAGAGCCGAGCAGGCTGTGAACCTAGATGCCGGGTATTCCCGCCATGGCTAGCATGATGGCTTGAGACAGGAGGAATCGCTTGGTCTGCAAATCCTCGGGCTCACTGGAGGTGTCCCCGTTCAGGAGATCGAAGTAGGAGATGTTCAGCTCGTAAGAACTGGTCGAGCCGTCAGGGTTGGCCTTCGACGAGATCGCGCCGCCGCTTGCGCGTGTTCGCTCGAGCAAGCGCTCGAGTTCCACAGGTTGTGAGAACCCGCGCACCGGCGCTCGGGGTGGTTGTGCGGGGCGCGGCCTTCATGGCACGCGGAGCACCTCATCTAGGGTCCGACGGTCCTTCGTAGCTTCAGGTAACGCGGTACGCGCTGGCAGTAGCGCACGTACTCCTCACCGAACACGTCCCGCAGATGCTCCTCCTCCGTGAGCACCATCATGTGCGTCAGTAAGCCGAACAGGATCAGCGAGCCCAGATGTTGCCAGGTGGGCCAGAGCAGGCCGTAGCCGATCATCGCTACCAGGAACGCGACTATCTGTGGGTTGCGCGTTAACCGATAGAAACCCGATTGTCGCAGAACGTTAACTTGTCGTCCGTGCGAGCGCCGGACTCCCAGCGCCACGATCAGGTACAGCGTGAGTGCGACTCCGCCGGCGAAGAGAATCCAGCCGATCATACGGGGCGCGGGGCCCATGTGGATCGTCGGCCAGTCGGGCGGCCGGTTGAGGTACCCGTGATAGGCCCAGAGCCCCATGGCGAGGTACTCCAGAAACGTGGAGAACGGTGTCAGCCGGCCGCGCCGCAAGTAGTCGCGCCGCACCAGGACGCGGAAGATGAAGTAACCGGCAACCAGAACCAGAAGGGCCGAGAGCAGGTAGGCGATCAGTCCCATACGGAGCCTCCGGGAACGCGCGGTTCTAGCGGAAGGCTGAGGCTTACGCACGAAGATCGCACCCGCGGGTTCCGAACGATAGTGCGCTGACGGGCGGCCGTAAGATTCGCAGCGGTTGACTGAATCGCTGAGTCGGCCTACTTCGTGCGGCAACTTCAGAGGGTCCCTCAAGCGAGCCAGCCCCGGCCCCCTGCTGACGGAGGCCGCGATGTCAGGTCCGGTCGAGAAGCCCGCCCGCCGGTCACGTGAGCTCAGCCGCAGAGATTTCGTCCGCACGTCGGCTCTGGCCGTCGGCGGTGCGGCGCTCGGCGCCTGCGGCAGCGGGCCGGCGCCGTACGAGCCGGAGTCACCCGAGCCCCCGGGACCACCCGACCCGCCCGTACCGCTGCCGACGACCGCGCATGTCGCGGCAGTTCGCGGTGACGACCTCTACACGATGACCCGGGATGTCCTGGAGGGACTGGGTGGGATCGCTGAGATCGTGCAGGAGGGCGAGACGGTCTTCACCAAGCCGAACATGGTGACGCTCCCCTGGGCGCAGCAGAACAACGTCTTCGCAAACGGCGAGTGCACGAAGCCGGAGATCTCAATCGCCGTGGCGGAGGAGTGCCTGAGGGCAGGCGCTTCCGAGGTCGTGATCGGCGATGGCTCACAGATGCCGAGCCTGCCGTGGCACTTGGCGACGACGCTCGACGGCTCGGAGAACCTGCTCCAGGCGGCCGACCGCCTGAGCTCGGAATACGCGGGTACGGTCCGCGTGGCTTCGCTGGAAGTCGACTCACCTGCATGGGTGGACGTTCCGTCCAGCACCTATCTCGGTACGATCGCGGTCTCCAGTCTCGTCGCTGGCGCCGACCGCTTGATTACGATCCCCGTCGCGAAGACCCATTGCTGGGCCCAGCTCACCCTCTCGCTCAAGAACTTCATCGGCGTCACGCCCTTGAGTCTGTACGGCTGGCAGGTGAACGGCGGTTGGGACCGGGGCAAGGAGTTCGACCACGGCAGCACACGTTCGATCGCCGCGATCTACCTCGATATCGTCAGCGGTGTGAAGCCGGACCTTGCCATCCTCGACTTCTCCATCGGCATCGAGCGTAACGGGCCGACCACCGGGCATGGCGGGCGTACCGTGGACCTGCGCGATCGGCTCGGCGCCTGGTTGCTACTCGCCAGCACCGATGTGGTGGCGGCCGACGCGACCGCGGCGCGCGTGATGAGCCACGACCCTGATGGTATCTCGCAGCTCCAAATGGCCTATAGCCGAGGGATGGGCGAGATCCGCGAGGGGGCGATAGAGATGGTAGGCGAAAGGCTCGACGATCTGATCATCGAGTGGGACCGAGCTACTCTCAGGAACCAGTTTGCGAGCTGCCCCTTCGCAGCGTCGGCCTACCAGGCATGAATGAAGGCCAGCGCTTAAGGCGATGAAGCGTGCTGCCATCGGTGGCGTGAGTTGGAAGCCTCACTTGAACATCGGCTCCCACTCCGACCACTCGGACCACGTGTCGCCTGCGGCATGTCTGGCGCGCATGACGTAGCCGGCCGACGGGAGGAGACAGCGGTCCGCCCCCTCGGCGAAGCTACCCGCCTCATCCGAGATGTCGATCTCCACACCTTCGCCCGGAACCTTACCCGAGTCCCAGACCAGCGCCGCTTCGTCGGCGGCTGTAGCGACCTGAAGCTGCCAGGCGCTCTGCTCCTTCAGCTTCTTCTTCTGCACACTGAAGACCGCACAGCCCACGGGCTCGGTGGCAACCACTACGTTGTCGTACCAACGCTTTAGGTCGCTCCGCGGCGCGCCATCGTTCCAGTAGCCCTCGAGTCTCGCGACGTTGATCGTCGTCGCCGTATAGGCGCCCCGCAGGTTCACCCCTTCTCTGTCCAGCACCCGCTCGTCGTTCATCCAATAGGTGATGCGACCGTCGCTTTGGCCCGGCGTGTTGAGCTTGACCCGCATCTCGATGGCCACCCAATCACCCCTCCGCTCGGCAAACCGCACGTCGGCAGCTTCGCGCTCCAGCCACCTGACGTCGCCCAGGTGTGTCGTCCCCGCCGGCTCCGCCAGGCCGCTCATCGGTACCGAGAGCGCCGTGCCGTTTGGGAGCCTGGCACTGATCATCAGCGCCTCCTCCCACGCGAACAGCAGGTCTCCCTCTGCGTAACGACTGCGAACCCGGGCGAACCTGGGCGGGAACCGATCGGGCCAGCTCTTCTGGAACTTGTGGTAAAACCGAAAATAGATCTCTTCGAATTTCTCGTGGCGGCGCACGCCGCCCTCGGGATGATCGCCGAAGTGCCAACCGAGCCAACCCGCGCCTGACTGCCCCTCCTTGTAGCGCTGCCGTAGCGATCGCTTGCCGCCGAAGGCCGCGTCGCTCTTGATGTCGAACAGGGCGTTCTTGTAGTCACCCCACTTCGATCTGTCCGGCTTCTCGAAATCCTCGCATATGACCGTGCTGGGCCGCAGGCAGACCGCCTCTGGGGAACGGACCGCCGCCCGCGAAAGCTTTGGAGGCTTGACGACCTGCGCCTCTTCTTCTCGTTCCCTCTCCGGCGGCGCCGCGCTGGCGATTCCCGCTGGCATCCCGAGCAGTGCCAGCCCGAGCCCCAAGACCCACGTCGTTACCCACAGCGAATGCTTCCGACCCCTCGACGGCTCCATGTGACATGCTCCTCGTCGTGATTTTCTTGGTGCGCCGGAGAGGCTGGGTAGTTCCTGCCCTAACCTCGATTTCAGGGAAAATGCTCCGTGACGGTGGGCGGCCACGGGCAGGCTGGCGGAGGGACCCTTACTTATATGTTAATAGCCCCTGATACGTTCCCTTGCACAGTGCCGACGCAGACCCTGGGGCTCGCTCTAATCTGAATCGGTTGGCGATCTGCGGCTCAGCAGGCGGTCGACCTCGCGCGTTGCGGAGGCGTGCGCCTCGAAATGCGTGTGGATGTCCCGGATCGCCTGGCTGAACTCTTCACCCGCCGCACTCAAGAGTTCGACGGAGTAGCTGCGCGCCTGACCGAGAATCGTAAGCACCTCGAGCAATCTCTGAACGAGCCGATCGCGGGCGCGTTCACAATCTGAGTGCGTGTCGAGCCAATCTACGGCAGGCTCGGGGAAGCGCTCATGCTGCGCCTCCAGTCTGGCCAGACTGACGTCGAGGTCATCGAGCTCGACCGCCGCCTCGCATGAGCCAGCGATGAGCCGGTCGAGCTGCCCCGCGATGTCAACCGGGTTGCCCGTGCGTGGCAGCGCGCCGTACAGGCCGTCGGCGAGCCTCACGATGTCGGCCAGCAAGCTGCGCGCAGGGCCGGCGCCGAGCTGCTGGAAGGTCCCGACGACCTTTCCCTGCAGCTGCTCGGGGCGTGCGATGCCTGGCCCACGGGCCTCCACCAGGGGCTTACGAGAGCGGAGCTGCGCGAGGGCGAGCAGGAGCAACGTCACGACCGGGGTGGCCGGGAGCAGCGGCGGGAGCGCGAACGTACCTGCCAGACCACCGAAGCCCGCGACGAGTCCCAGAAACCCGTAAAGTCGCAGCGGCAGCGGCACCCAGGCGTGGTTTGCCCGAACCGCCTGGGCAGGTATCTGACGCAGGGCGAGCTGCTCGAGCACGGCTCCGGCACTGCGTTTGGGAACCCGCACAAGCGGGCGATGACCCCGGGCCACCGGCGCCACCTCGTCAGCCGCGGCGTGATTCGCCAGCAAGGCCGTCAAGCGATCGGAAACCGCCGCCCGTTCCGCCCCTACCCGCGGCGCTCGAACGAGGATCAGCGTATCGGCGACCGCGGCGCTCGTGCCGCCGCAGCTCGGGCAGACGCCGAGACCCAGCGGCTCGGGAGCCCCGCAGATGAAGCAGGACCCGTGGGGCTCCGGCTCTGAAGCGGTGCTGTCCGCGGCGTGTGCGGGCGCGGTACGCGCCAGCGCTCCGGCCACGGCGGCCGCGGTGGGATAGCGACGGCGCGGGTCGCCGGCCGTCGCCCGCGCGATGGCCGAGTCCAGCCAATCGGGCGTTTCGGGTCTCAGCTCACGTGGGTGAAAGCCGTCAGCAGCGGGTGGTGGTGGCACGTGCGGCGATGAGCTATCGGGCAGCCGGCCGGTGAGCGCGAAGTGGAGCGTGAGCCCGAGCATGTAAACGTCGGAGCGCGCGTCTGCCCGCTGCCCCGCGATCACCTCGGGCGCGCTGTACTGGATCGTGCCGACCAGGCCTCCGGTTCGGGTGACCGTGGATTGGCCGGCCATGCGCGCGGATCCGAAGTCGGTGAGTCGCGTGCGCCCAGTCGAATCGAAGAGGATGTTTTGCGGCTTGATATCTCGGTGTAAGATCCCGCGGCGATGTGAAACGGACAGGGCTTCGGCAATCGACTGACCGATCCGCGCTACGTCGTCGACGTCCAGCGGTCCGCCCTCGCGCAGACGTTCCGACAAGTTGGGCCCATCGACAAGCTCCATCACGATGAAGCTCAGGGCGCCCTGCTCGACGAAATCGTGAACAGCCACGATATGCGAGTGTGAGAGGCCCCTGACGGCCTGCACCTCGCGTCGCATCCGCTCACGAGCGATATGGGCGTCGGCCGGCGGCGGGACGAGTAGCTTGATCGCGACATCCGTATCCAGGTGTCGGTCGCGAGCGGCGTAGACGACCGAATAGCCGCCGCGTCCGATCTCGCGCTTGATCTCGTAACGTCCCTTGAGCAGAGTCCCGGGCTCGATATAGCCCGCAGCTGCTCGTGCGACTCGGTCGCTCAATTTTCTTCCAGGTCTTCGAGTACTTTGAGCGCGTTCCGACGCCAGCCGTCGTTTGTGTCGTAGTAGCTCAGGAAGTCCTGCAGATGGGCGCGCGCCTGCGGGTGATCGCCCAATTCGTACCGGGATATGCCTGCGTGGTATAGAGCCATGTAGTGGTTAGGCCAGAACTCGACCACGAGCTCCATAATCGGACCCGCTGATTCGTCGTCGCCTGCATCGGCGATCGGGTGTGCAACTTCGAACACCACACCTGCAGCTCTCCAGCTGTCCGGCTGCGGCACAGTCAGAATGAGCTGGCGCGCTCGCTCGATCTTCCCGGCCAGGGCGTAGCAGGCGGCGCTGTAAGCGGCGCCCTTATCGGTGCCCGGCGGCGGCGACCACCGGTGCCACGCCTCTACCTCAACCGAGTTGCAGTAAGGCTTGATTCTCCGGAACCAGGCCGCGGCATCGCTGGGATCCGCCGCCACGGCCAGGCCGACGCCCGTGTGGGCGAGGCGCGGCTGCGCACGCGAATGGGCGATGAGCGAAGCGGCTGCGAGGGCCAGAAACAGCGATCCTATTATGTAGACAGGCCTAAGCATCATGACTGCCCTACCCTCGGTCCTGGGGGAATGCTCCGTGACGGCGGAGGCCACGGGCGGGCTGGCGGGGCGACCATTTCTTATATGTTAGACGCCCCCGCCACGTTCCCTTGCACAGAGCCCGGGCGCCAGCACTTCCGCTCGAATGCCGAGCGGTGGGACGGGAGGGCCAGCTCACGACTTCACGGTGCCGAACCAAGCGCAAGCGTAGTTGCCGCTATAGGCCGCACCTAGAGCCTTCCACTGAAAATTCGTCCACTGATCCTTGTTCAGGATCACCGCGTTGTGCGGGGCACTGCCCTTCCACGAGTTCAAGGCGCTTTGTGCTGTGACGATTCCAGATCCCCAATGAGTGATCTCGTATCCGTTGTCAGGATAGTTGGCGATCTCTTTTGGTTTGTCCCACATGCAGGACGCGTTGGAATGATCGTCCGGATAGCAGCAGCCCTTCCAAGCACCGACGCCAGCTGTGCCTTGCCAATTCCCATTGTTCGACCAGCTGTGCAGGTTCCCTTGGGCGCCGCAGGCATTTTCGGGGTGGTAGGTGTTGAGATCGATGACATGCTTCAGCGCGACCGCGGTCAAGTCATCGGAGATAGGGATAGCCGGAAGTCCATTCTGTTTCCGGTAATCGTTAATGAGGTTGGGTAGCTCGAACAGCCACTTGGCAAGAGCCTCGACGTCCTTCTGTTTGCATCCCTGCAAGAGTGGCTGGCCAACACCCAGCGCGAACAGGCCGGCGCCGCTCATTCCCAGGAACCGTCGTCTGGATATCTGGTCGCTGTCCATTGGAACCTCCTTGCTTCTTCAATGAGAGTCCATCATGTCCCATATCTCCCGCGCAGGGAGACATACGCCACTTCGCAGAGGCGTCGCGAGCGTAGTCCGCGCGCCGTCTTCTCCATGAGCACGAGATACTGAGTGTGGTCCTCTAGGACCGGTCCGATCAGCCTGCCGCCGGGTGCGAGCTGTTCGAGCAAAGGTGGCGGGACGGCTCTGCACGCCGCGGTGACGGAGATGCAATCGTACGGTGCGAGCGGCGGATAGCCGAGTCCGCCGTCGGCGTTCACGAGGACGACGTCGTCGTAGCCTGCTTGCTCCAGATTCAGCTGGGCGAACTGGAGGGTTGCGAGATCGATCTCGACGGCGACCACGAGGCCCTCGTCGCCGACGACCTCGCGCGCGACCGCCGCGCCGTAGCCGGAGCCGAGCCCGATCTCCAGGAACCGCTGGCCGGTGTCCAGGCCGAGCGGCTCGTAGAACAACGGGTAGCTGTGCGGGCAGGAGATTGTGGCCTCCGCGCCGGGGAGCGGCAGCGGGACCTCGAGGTAGGCGTAGTCGCGGTAGGGGCGCGGGACGAAGTCTTCCCGAGGGATCTTGAGCAACGCCCCTCGTATCCGGTCCGAGGTCAGGTAGCCGGACCGCGCCAGCTCCTCGACTTTGGCGGTCCGTTCGCGCTGCAGCTCGTCCCGGGTCTTGCTGGGCTCCCTGGGCGGGGGCACGATCCAGCCTGGCATCGCCCTTCGTTCCGATCTCGCGCCGCAACCGTTCTCTCGACCCTGTTCAACAAGATGCCTCTGCGGGTGAGGAGGCGGCAAATGGGGCCCTTTGGGTCTTGGCGCCTTAGCCTGTAAAGCGCTGGCGTGTGTTTCGCGTGGTCTGCGGGCCTGTCTTCGAACGATAGTCAATCCGCTTTGGCGCCGTTTCTTGCTGTTCCGTGTGCCCGGGCACATTATACCGATCGCCGCCCAGACTAAAGCCCAAGTAAAGCTTTTACGTGCCTGACCTAGCGCAACGTTGCGGTATTCGATAGAGAAGTTGGATCTGACCGGAAGCAATAGCTGATCCGGCCGACTTGATGTTGAGGGTGATCAGGCGCTTCCTCTGACCCTGAGAAGATTCGGAGAACAACATGGCGTCCCGGAAGGAACAAGACGTGTGCGAGTGTATCCTCGCGGCATGTAAGAGGGTAGACCTCTATAAGCATATCGCTGATCACAGCAGCCGGAGGTTCCTCAACCGACCGACGGCGGAGCTGGTCTCGGCTTGCGACGCGAAGTGCCCGATTAGGCCTCCGTACTCGGATTGTCTGATGACGTTCAAGCAGCACCTGCGTTACTGTCTGCTGGAGGAAAAGAAGTACAGGAAGATCCGCATTTATCTCCAACGGTTATGCGATGGCGAAGACTGGGAGTACTTCTGCAGGTATCACGCAAGCCGATTGTGGAGAAGATGATGGCGCCATCCTTGGCGGGGTGTGTCTTCATTAAGAGTGGGATGCGCTGTTGCCTGCTGGTCGTGCTGATCTCTCTCTCCTGCGCGGATGTCGCCCGGGCTCAGACCGAGCCTACCACGTTCTATTCCGAGATCCAGCCAGGCATCGCCGCGAAGGTCGAGTTGGCCGCCGGTGCCGATTTCGATCTTCCAGTCGTGTACGAGCTCTATTTTCTCGATGAGTCTTCCAAGTTGACAACCATAGTCCCCGGTGTTGGCGAACCTCGAGTGCTGCATGTGTCCCGCGGGGACACGGCCGCTGCCATTCGCATGGAGAAGTGCCGGGTGGTGGACCGTGTGACGCGCTGCACCGAGTTGCGCCGACCCCCCATCATCGACGTATCCGAGGAAGGAGAGTTCGCCGAGCTGGAGCTTCCCGCACAGAAGATCGATTGGGAGGGCGAGTACCTCCGACTGACGGTACCGGAGGGGTGGTTCGAGCTCAGAGTCTGCACAGCCGAGTCCTGCGGCCCGGATGATCTGGGGCCGCCCCGCCCATCCCCGGCCATCGCGGCCGCACTCCTCCCGACCCTGACGGACCGGGAGCGGCAGTTCATGGAGCAGCGACCGTTCTTTCGATTTGACGTGAGCCCGTTCGTCAGGGACCAAAGCACAGGTACAGGCGGCTTCGACGAGCTGAGCGTGTCGTTCGACGGCGGCATCTACCGCACCTCGAGCAGCGGGCGTTGGCTTCTGCAACTCAAATGGGGTGGAGATGTCGCCACGGCTAAAGGGCTCGCCTTCGATCGGCTGTCGCTGGAAGCAGGCGGGGCTCGCAACTTGGTGGCGTCGGACTGGCTACCCTTGACCGTCGTCGCGAAGGCGGAGACCGACAGGGACTTCGAGGCCATCGACGTCTCGGCGGTCGCCGACCTGGCTTACGTGCTTCCGTTCAACGTAAACCTCCAGACAGGGCGTTACCGCCCGGCGGCTGCGCCCCGTCTCCGTGCGATCGCGGCTTACGGGTACGCGGTAGACCGCGGGGATGCCGAACTTGAAGAGGGCTTCTGGCGTGCCGGCTATGAGGTGCGCTGGCGGATCCCGGTAGCCGAAGCGGCCTTACTGCGCCTGCACCATGCCGGTGTATGGAACGACCCATCCGGCATGGGGGGAGACTGGCACGCGCTCTGGGACATACTAGCGCAGATCCAGGTCGGAGCGGTGACCTACTTTGTAGGCTACCAGGAGGGTGAGGCCGCGCCGCTTTTCCGTGCAACCGAGACGACGCGGGTTGGGCTGTCTTTCGCGATAGAGCGGCCCTAATCTCAGCGCTCGGCCTTACCAGATCGCCGCCGTGGCGTCAGCTGGAAAGACGTGAACCTGAGGGCTTGAGGGAGGGTGACCTCATGGCTCCGTATCGCATTCTGTCGCTGGACGGAGGAGGTATTCGCGGGATCATCACGCTGGTGCTCCTTCAGCGGCTCGACGCGCATCCGGCCCTGAGCGGCTGGATCGATTCGGTCGACTTGATCGCGGGCACCTCTACCGGCGGCCTCATCGCGCTCGGGCTCGCCTACGGTCTCGATTTTCAGGAGATGCGGGACCTGTACGAAAAGAACGGTGCCGATGTATTCGACGACTCGTGGCTCGACGACCTGATCGATCTTGGGAAACTGCGCGGCGCGGATTACGACATCAAGAATCTGCGTCGTGAGCTGCGTCGCCAGTTTGGGAATGCAACGCTCTCCAAGCTTAAACGTCGGGTACTGATCACGGCGTTCGATCTCGACAACGAATCGCCTGACCGCGGCAAGCGTACCTGGAAGCCCAAGCTGTTTCACAATTTCCCGGGTAAGGACAGCGACGGCAAAGAACTTGCCTACAAGGTTGGGCTCTATACGGCCGCCGCGCCCACCTACTTCCCGTCGGTGGACGGATACATCGATGGCGGCGTCTACGCCAACAACCCAAGCATGTGCGCGCTCGCCCAATCGCAAGATGCCCGGCTCAGAAAAAGACCGAAAATCTCCGACGTTGTACTGCTCTCGTTGGGAACGGGTACGTCGCTCACCTATATAAAGACCAAGAGGCACGATTGGGGTTACGTGCAGTGGGCGAAGCCGCTGGTCAGTCTGGTGCAGGACGGGATCGCCGGGATCGCGGACTACCAATGCAAACAGATGCTGGGGCGGCGTTATCACCGGCTGGCGCCGATCTTCCCTTCCGGCGTCTCGATCCCGATGGATGAAGTCGACCGCGTACCGTACATGATCGAGTTCGCAGAAAAGAAGGTCGATCTTGCCAAGACAGTCGCCTGGCTGAAGGCGCACTGGTGATGAAGCTGGAATTGCGGAGTCGATAAGGCAGTTCCCATTTTGTAACTGAAGACACCCGCGGCTCGAAGCGACACGCAGATCGGCCGATGCGACCGCTCATTCAGCGTCTCAAGCAGCGCAAGCTCGTGCAGTGGACCATCGCCTACCTGGCAGGGGCGTGGGTCCTCCTGCAGCTCCTCGATATCCTGGCGCAGAATCGCTTCATCTCACCCGGCGTCTTCTTCGCGGCGGCCGTGCTCCTGCTGGTCGGTTTGTTCGCGGCGATCGTCATCGCCTGGTACCACGGCGAGAAGGGGCGGCAGCGGGTTACCGGCCCTGAAGTCGTCATGCTGACGGGTCTGGCCGTGGTCGCGGGCGCGCTTCTCTTGGTCTTGCCCCGACCGTTCGAGAGCTCTGAGGTTTCGCAATACGCGGCCTCCAGCGAGCGCGCTCGCGATGGCCGCCCCTCACTCGCGGTCCTTCCCCTGGCGAACTACAGCGATCGAGAGCAGGACGCGTACTTCACGGAGGGGATGCATGAGGAGCTGCAGACACATCTCGGAAGAATCTCCGCGCTGGACGTGAGGTCCAGAACCTCGACGCTCCGTTATCGGGAGAGCGAGAAAGACCTGCGGGAGATCGGCCGCGAACTCGGTGCGCGATACGTCGTTGAAGGCGGTGTGCTGCGGGCCGGTGACCGCGTGCGGATCAACGTTCAGCTGATCGACGCGCTCGAGGACCAACACTTGTGGGCCGAAGCGTTCGAGCGGGCGATCAGCGTCGAGAATCTGCTCGCCATTCAGAGCGAGATCGCGACCCGCATCGCCTCGGCCGTCAAGGTCGAGATCCTGCCCGCCGAGCGTGAGCGACTCGACGCGATCCCGACCTACGATCTCGAGGCGTTCGACCTCTACCTGCTCGGTCGCCACTACTGGAATAAGCGCACGAAGGAAGGGCTCGAGCGCGGAGCCGACTACTTTCGCCAGGCGATCGAGCGGGATTCCACCTTCGCGCTCGCCTACGTCGGGCTGGCCGACTCTTACCTGATGCTGTGGCAGCATGGCTTCATGTCCGACGCCGATGTGGTCGCTCTGGCCAGGCCCGCGGCCGAGAAGGCGCATCAGCTGGACGAGGGGCTGGCCGAGGCCCATGCCTCGTGGGGTTTCCTGCGGCTGGCGGAGGGTGACACGCTCGCCGCTGAGCGGGAGTTTCGCGAGGCGATCGAGCTCGCCCCCGGCTATGCGTTCGGCCACTACTGGTACGCCTGGCTGTTGAGCCTGCGCGGGCGATGGGATGAGGCGATGGGTGCGATCCGCGTCGCCGTCGAGCTGGACCCGCTGAACCCCGTGATCGCCAACGGCTACGCGACGCTGCTCCTGGGGTCCGGCGATCTGGATGCGGCACTGGTTCAGGTCCGGAGAGCGGTCGAGCTCGACTCGAGCGTTGCGGAGACCTATTCCACAAAAGCGTGGATCCTGCAGCTCATGGGCCGCTCCGACGAGGCGTTGGCCGCGGCGCGCCGGGCGGTCGATCTCGACCCGCTGTCGCCGGACTTCAACCGAGTTCTGGCCCAATTGCTTGTCCAGACTCGAAACTATGACGAGGCGATCGAGAGCTACGAGCGGACGCTGGAACTGGATCCCGACCCGCTCTTCACATATGAGGCTTACGCCCTCCTGCTGGCCGCGCTGGGGCGCCAGGCGGACGCGCGGCGTGCGATAGGCCGAGCGATCGACTTGCGGCCGCGGTCCTCCCAGTTCAACCGGGATCTAGGGGTGGTGCTGTATCTTGGCGGGGACTACGCTGCCGCGATCCAGCAGTTGGAACGTAGCGTCGGGCTCAGCGTCGGCGCTGCCGATTCGGCTCGAACCTACGGCTATCTCGGGGGAGCCTATGTGGGGGCGGGTCGCTACCGGGAAGCGATCGAGGCGCTGCAGACGGCGATCGCGCTCGCGCCCGAGGTCCAAGATCATCGCGTGACGCTCGCTTACGCCTGGGCCCGGTCGGGGGAGAGGTCCCGGGCGATCGAGATCCTCGAGGGGCCGCGGGTCAACACAGCGGATCCGGCTGGGGTCGCTGCCGCCTACGCGGCGCTGGGTGAGATCGACGCGGCCTTCGAATGGCTGGATCGAGCGTTCGCGAGCGGATCGGTTCGATTGTACGCGCTCAACGTCGACCCGGTCTACGATCCGCTCCGCTCCGACCCGCGGTTCAGTCGGCTGCTGGGTCGAATGGGACTTGATCGCAGCCCGGACTCCAGCCCTGGCGGCAAGTAGCCCCGAGGTCGCGGCCCGATGGCCGAGGTGGCTTGCGCGACCGTCGGATTCGGTTAGCCTTCCCACTCAGATTTCTGCCGAGTGTTAGGGGACGCGGAAGCGCCCCTGCAAATAACGGCTTTTCGGAGCCGAGGAGGAACTCGTGCGTCAGCCAGAGCCCCGACTGGGGCCGGCGTGTGCCCGGCGCGGCACCCGAATCGGCCTCGTGATGTGTCTGCTTCTTCTGGCCCCCGCCGCCGGCCTCGACGCGCAGGAGCGAGACCAGCGTCGTGACACGACGGCGGTGCCCGACACGGTCAAACCGTTCGTCATCTCGCCCATCAACGTCACCGTCACCCGCTCGCCGAAGGATGTCTTCGCCACGGCGGCCCCGGTCGCGGTGCTCGACTCGGCGCTCGTACGCGAGACGACGCCCAACACCGCGGCGGATCTGCTCAAGACGCTTCCCGGCCTGGATGTGAACGGGGTGGGCACGAACCAGACGCGGCCGACGATCCGCGGCCAGCGCGGCCAGCGCATCCTGCTGCTTGAGGACGGACTGCGCTTGAACAACGCGCGCCGACAGGCCGACTTCGGTGAGCTGCCGGCGATCGTCGACCTGAACGCGGTGCAGCGGGTCGAAGTGGTGCGCGGCCCGGCGTCGGTGTTGTACGGCACGGACGCGATCGGCGGCGTGGTAAACCTGATCACCGACGAAACTCCCGCCTACGCCGGTGGTGATGTTTTTGGTGGCCAGCTCTCCTTCGTCTACCGTGACGAAGGCGAGCAGTACCGGCCGAACTTGAGCCTGTTCGGCCGGGCCGGACGGTTCGGGTTCCGAGGCAGCGCCTCGTACCGGGACGCGAGCGACTATACGGCGCCGTCCGGGACGTTCGGCAATATCGTGCTGGGCGACGACGTGCGGGTGAACGACACGGGCGTCGAGGATCAGAACTACAACCTCGCGGTCGACTACAACATCAGTGAAGAGCATCGCGTGTTTGCCAAAGGAGAGTACTACCGCGCGGACGATGCGGGCTTCGGCTTCGTCTCGAACGAGGATCTGGGCGATGAGAGCGGAGTGACGATCGAGATCCGCTACCCGGAGCAGAAGGTTCAAAAGTACACGCTCGGGTACCGGGGGAAGGGGCTCGGTCTGGCGTTCGCGGACCGGCTGGACGTGACCGGCTTCTTCATGGATAACGAGCGCGAGTTCATGCTCGATGTCTTCATCCCCTTTGGACCTGATGCGGGGCTCACGCAGGTAAACGACAACTTCACTGACCTCCAATCGTTCGGCTTGCGGGCGGAGGCGACCAAGCTGATCGCCGGCCGGCACTTGTTGACCTACGGGTTCGACTACTACCGCGACGACTCGGAGAACACGGACGCAACGCTCTCGGTCATCACCGGGTTCGGGCCGCCCATGGAGGAGCTGGACGAGACCCCGCGTGTGCCCTTCGCGAGCTACGGCCGGCTCGGGATCTTCGCGCAGGGCGACCTAACGCTGCACGAGCGGGTGTCGCTGATCGTCGGCGCCCGCTTCCAGGATGTGCGTTCGAGCACCGAGGACACGCCCGGGCTCGACGACCCGACGGTCGAGGACATCGAGAGCAGTGTGCAGACGGTCGTCGCCGCCGCCAACCTGCTGGTCGAGGTCCTCCCATATCTCAACTTGGTCGGCACTGTGGGGCGCGGCTTCCGGGCACCCAACCTGGTCGAGCTCTACTTCAACGGGCCGACCCCGGAGGGCAGCGGGTTCCAGATCCCGAACCCGGACCTGGAGGCGGAGACGAGCCTCAACTTCGACGTGGGGCTCAAGTACCGGCGCTCGAACGTCGCCTTCGAGGGCTACTACTTCCGGAACGAGGTGAAAGACGGGATCACGATCGGGGCGACGGGCGATTCGGTCGGCCCGCTGCCGTCGTTCCAGAACGTGAACGTCGACAAGCTGCGCTACCAGGGCGTCGAGCTGTTCGGTGAGTACGCGCCGCTGGTTGGCCTGACACTGGGCCTCGGGTTCAGCTGGCTCGACTCAGAGGACGTGAACGACGAGAACAACCCGATCGGCGACGCCTACAGGACGAAGGTGACCGCGGACCTGACCTACCGCGATCCGGGTGACCGCTTCTGGGCGCGTTACGACTTCCGCTACCACGGCAAGCAGGAGATCTGCGATCCCTCCGATCCGGGCTTCGAGGAGTGCCGAGCCCAGGTGATCGAACCGCCGATCGGCTTCGAGGTGCCGAGTTTCAACGTGCATAACCTGCGGGCCGGCGTGAAGCTATTCCAAGCGGGTCGCGTCGCGACCAGTCTCGGCGTCGCGGTCGAGAACCTGACCGACGAGCTCTACGCCGAGTTCTCCAACGCGAGCTTCTTCCGGCCGCAGCCGGGCCGCACCTTCCTGGTCAGCTGGATCGCCTCGTTCTGAACCGGTGAGCTCGGTTCGGCGTTATCCAGGTAGGCGACAGGGTTAGGCCATGTTGCGGCAACCGGTGCACTTTATCCCGCTCTTCACCAGCGTCTTCGCGCTCTGGTTCGGGATCGTCCTTTTGCGGCGCTACCGCGAGCGCGGGGGGCTCCACCTGTTATGGTGGGGGGCCGGCGTACTGATGTACGGCGTCGGCACGCTGACTGAATCGCTGACGACCGTGTTCGGCTGGCAGGAGCCTGTGTTCCGGGCCTGGTACATCAGCGGCGCGCTTCTGGGCGGCGCGCCGCTGGCCCAGGGCACCGTCTACCTGCTGCTCAGCCGCAAGGCGGCCGACCGGCTGACCGTGGCGCTGCTCACGGTCGTCGCGGTGGCCGCGACCTTCGTACTGCTCACCCCGATCAACTATGGGCTGGTCGAGACGTACCGGCTGTCGGGCCGGGTGATGGAGTGGTCCTGGGTGCGCGGGTTTAGCCCGTTCATCAACCTCTATGCCGCGATCTTCCTCATCGGCGGCGCGGTCTATTCGGCCTTCCGCTTCCGCGGCACTCCGCACACGCGGCACCGCGTGATCGGAAACGCCTTGATCGCGATCGGCGCGCTCTTGCCCGGGATCGGCGGCGCCTCCACCCGCTTCGGCCACGTCGAGGTTCTCTACGTGACCGAGATCGTGGGCATACTCCTCATCTACGCCGGCTACCGCTTCAACATCGCGAAGAGCGCGCCAGCGGCGGCTCGAGCTGCGAGCGCCTAACCGCGGTCAAGGGCGTTGCAGAGCCGGCCGAGCTCGGCGAGCTGCGCGGACTAACCGGCGGCGGCCTCGAGCTCGACGTAGTACTGGCCTTCGTCGAACGCCTTCCACTTACCGGTGGCCGCGTCGATCGCCACGCCCACCACTCCGGCGAGGATATCGAGCACCACCCAGCCGGCCTGCACGTGGCTTTGCAGAGTCACCGTCGCGTCTTCGTACCCCTGCATCCGGAACGTGATCGTGTACTCCTTCTCCGGCCTCAGCTTCAACGTCACGGGCGTGGTGCCCATCGATTGGCCGTTCACGATCACCGTCGCCCCTTCAGGCGCCGACCCGAAGTCGACCGGGTCCGGGCCGGGGCTGAAGATCGTGGCACAACCCATCAGCGTGACCGCCGCAAAGGCTAAACCGGAAAAGAACAGTTGGCTCTTCGACATGGCTCGTCCCTCCAGGATGGAGCTTCGCCTGGTCCTAGCGGTTGGGGTCCGGCCTATCGCAGCTGACGGCCGTGTGTTCCCCGCTAGGGCAAGCCCGGTGCCAGCGGGGCCGCCGCGGGAGAGCCGCCCAGGCCGCCGTCCGGCGCCCTGCGGTCGGACGTTCGGCGTGTCACTTAGCAACGCTCCGCGTCTCCATTCTATTGCCGCTCGATCCGAGGAAGGGGCATATTGTCGACGAAGGGGCATATTGTACAGAAGAACGGTTCGTACAGAGCAACGGTTCGGCAAAGGCCGTGTTCGTTCGCCCAACCCAGCAATCAAGCTCTGATGACCACGCTCCATCGCAAGCCAGCGCTCGAGCGTGAGCTGGCCCGGGGACCGACGCCGGCCGCCGGGGCTCTCAGGCTTCAGGATGGCGACCGTGTGGCGGTGATGGGCGGCGGCCCAGCCGGCTCGTTCTTCGCCTTCTTCTTTCTCGATATGGCCCAGATGGTCGAGCTGGACGTGCAGGTGGACGTGTACGAGCCGCGCGACTACACACGGCCTGGCCCGGCCAGCTGTAACACATGCGGCGGCATCGTCTCCGAATCGCTCGTGCAGCTGCTGGCCACCGAAGGGATCAACCTGCCTGACAGCGTGGTCCAGAGAGGTCTGGACTCCTACGTGTTGCACACCCCGGGCGGCAGCCCCGTACGGATCGACACGCCGCTACGAGAGAAGCGGATCGCCGCCGTGCACCGGGGAGCCGGGCCGCGCGGGATTCAGAATCCCAAATGGCAGAGCTTCGACGGCTACCTGCAGGAGCTCGCAGTCCAGAAGGGCACTCGCGTCGTTCGCAAACGAGTGGACGGCGTCGCCTGGCATGACGGTCGGCTTCAGATCAGGACCAAGGATGGGTCGAGTGAGACCTACGACCTCCTGGTCGTCGCGGTCGGGGTGAACAGTGGTGCACTCAAGGTGTTCGGCGAACTGGGGCTGGAGTACCGACCTCCACGGACCTCGAAAACCTACATCAGTGAGTTCTTCCTCGACCAGGAGACTGTCGCAAGGTACCTGGGTGATTCGATGCATGTCTTCTTGCTCGATCTACCCCGGTTGGAGTTCAGCGCGCTGATCCCGAAGGGCGACTACGTCACGCTCTGTCTTCTGGGTGAGAACATCGATACCGCGCTGGTGCGCTCCTTTCTGGACAGCCCGGAGGTGAGGCGGTGTTTCCCGCCCGATTGGCAGCAGCCTGAGGATTTCTGTCATTGCTCTCCGCGGATCAACACGCAGGGAGCGTTTCAGCCGTTTGCGGATCGGATCGTCTTCATCGGCGATTGCGGGTTTACCCGGCTGTATAAAGACGGAATCGGAGCTGCCTACCGGACCGCCAAAGCCGCAGCCGTGACCACGGTCATGCAGGGTATAGGGGCCGAAGCTTTCCGCCAGCACTACTGGCCGATCTGTCGGGCCTTGGACAAAGACAATCGCCTCGGGGAGCTGGTGTTTCACGTTACGCGCATGATCAAGAAGATGGGATTCGCGCGCCGTGGCGTGGTCCGTATGGTGTCGGCTGAGCAGCGGGCGGAGGGTAGGCCGCCGCGAATGAGCATGGTACTGTGGGATATGTTCACAGGGAGCGCTCCCTACCGAGACATCTTCTTTCGCACGCTGCGACCCAGGTTTATGGCGAGCTTGGCCTGGAACGGTGCAGCGTCGATCTTCTCGCGCGCGGCGACAGAACGGGGCAGTGAGACATGAGCGACGGCAGTCTGGGCAGGACCTATCAGGAGGGTGAGGTCATCGTCCGCCAGGGTGAGGTGGGCGAACGCATGTACGTCATTCAGTCCGGCCAGGTCGAGGTCCTGAGAGAGGTGGGAGACGAAGAGGTGCGGTTGGCGCTTCTAGGCGCGGGCGATTTCTTCGGTGAGATGGCGGTCTTCGATCGTGAGGTACGTTCGGCGACCGTCCGGGCGCTGGGTCGAGCGCGACTGCTAACCGTTGACAAGAAGACCTTCCTGCGACGCATCACGGAAGACCCGTCGTTGGCCTTTCGGGTCGTGCAGAAGATGTCACAGCGCATCCGGGAGTTGGACAGCGAGGTGGCGGCGGTAAAGACTCGCGCCCCGGGTGGCGAAATGTGATATCGGGGCCGTGTGGACCTGAGAATGGATGCCAGCGAGGCGGCGCGGCTGGCCGGTAAGTACGCGCCGGTCATCGCCCAGAAGGTGAGCCGCGAGTGGGCGCTGGCGGACCAGATCGCGCCTGTAGACTTCGCGGGCTCGCTGTCCGACGTGGCCGACAACCCGGACGCGCTGGAGAAGCTCTACCGAGAAGACCCGGACGCGGTGATCGACGCGCAGGTCTACTACAGCGTCTGCGAGACCACGACCCACCTCTTCCTGCTCTACGCCGTCTACCACGTTTGGGACTGGTGGAAGCGGGAGAAGCCCAGGGACCTCTATAACACGATTCGCGATCGGCTGGACGAGCACATCCACGACATGGAGGGTGCGCTGCTCGTCGTGACCAAGGAGCCGGCCGCCCTGGTGGACGGCCTCATCACGGTCGCGCACGACAACTTCTACCTCTACTCGGAACCGCGGCGCCCGCGCGCTGTGGGTCGCTCGGGGCCCGCACATCGAAAGAGCCTGCGGATCGTCAAGTTCAACGAGACGGTGGACGGCCACATCTGGCTCGACCGGGCGACGGACCGCCTGAAGCTCTACGTCGAGTCGCGCGGCCACGGGATCCGCGGCGACCATCGGGGCTGGGGCGGCGGCGACGAGATCTGGTACTACTGCCCCAAAGGCGAGCGGTCGAAGCCGGGCACGATCGACCGGCGCGAGCGCCGCAACACGCGAGCGCTCGACTACGAGCTAACCGACATCTTCGCCGACGGCGGCCTCTGGGACCATCGCTTCCGCGACCGGATGGTCCGCCAGCGTGAAGACGGCCGCTGGGGCTTCGTCTACCGGGACCGCGGGCGGCTGCGACCCAGCCGGGCCAACCCGCCCTGGTCGTTCAACGACCACAACGACCCGAGCCCGATCGGCGAGCTGGCGACGGACCCGGCACGCTTCATCGTCCGTTACGCACAGGGCTGGGGCCCGGTCAGCACCCAGTACAGCTTCAACCCGTACCAGGAGATCTGACCGGTACCCGCTGGCAGGCTGACGCGCCCGCCGGGGCAGGCGACAGGTAAGTCAACCCACACGCCAGTTGATAAGCGGGCGCGGCTTCGCTACTCTGCAAGCCATTCAGAGATGCTGTTTCGACCGCGGGGCGCTTCCGCTCCGCGTGTTGTGAATCCAGGGCCGGCGCCGGGGAACTCGCGGCGCCGGATCATCTTGGAGGGTGCTGATGCACGGAAGGCCGCAGGAGATAGAGACGCTCGCCATCAACACGATCCGCACCCTGTCGATGGACGCGGTGCAGGCGGCGAACTCCGGCCACCCCGGCACGCCGATGGCGCTCGCCCCGGTGGTGTACTGTCTCTGGCAGCGTTTCCTGCGCTTCGACCCCGACGACCCGATATGGCCCAACCGCGATCGCTTCGTGCTGTCGGCGGGCCACGCCTCGATGCTGCTCTACTCGATGCTCCACCTGACTGGCGTCAAGGCGGTGAACGCTAAGTACGAGACGCTGGGCGAGCTGTCGGTGAAGATGAAGGACATCGAGTGTTTCCGGCAGCTGGACAGCCGGGCGGCCGGTCACCCGGAATACCGCTGGACGTCGGGCGTCGAGACGACGACGGGTCCGCTGGGTCAGGGCGCGGCGGTGAGCGTTGGCATGGCGATCGCCGGGCGCTGGATGGGCGCGTACTTCAATCGGCCGGGCTTCGAGATGTTCGACTTTGACGTCTACGCGCTGGCGGGAGACGGTTGCATGATGGAGGGTGTGTCGTCGGAGGCCGCGTCGCTGGCAGGCCATCTGAAGCTTTCGAACCTCTGCTGGATCTACGACAACAACCGGATCACGATCGAAGGGCCGACCGCACTGGCGTTCAGCGAGGACGTGGCGACGCGCTTCATCGGGTACGGTTGGAACGTGACTCGGGTCGGCGACGCGAACGATCTGGAGATGCTGGAGCGGGCGTTCCGGACGTTCAAGGCGACGGCCGATAGGCCGACGCTGGTCATCGTGGACAGCCATATCGCTTACGGCGCGCCGACGATGGAGGGCCGGGCCGAGGCGCACGGTTCACCGCTGGGCGCCGAGGAGGTGCGGGCGACGAAGAGGTTCTACGACTGGCCCGAGGACGCGCAGTTCCTCGTGCCGGACGGTGTGCGCGAGCATTTCGCCGCCGGTATCGGCGCGCGCGGCCAGCGGCTCCGCGCCGAGTGGATGAAGCGGTTCGACACCTACAGAGAGAAGCACGCCGAGCTGGCCGAGCAGCTATATCAGATGCAGCACCGGCGGCTGCCGGCCGGTTGGGACCGGGACATCCCAAGCTTCGCGGCCGATACTGGGAAGGGGATCGCGGGGCGTGCGGCGTCGGGCCAGGTGTTGAACGCGATCGCCAAACACGTCCCCTGGCTGATCGGCGGTTCAGCCGATCTCGCGCCGTCGACCAAGACGCTGCTCACCCTCGACGGCGTCGGCGACGTCTCCGCCGCTGACTACGGCGGCCGTAACCTTCGCTTCGGGGTGCGCGAGCATGCGATGGGCGCGATCCTCAATGGTCTCTCGCACTGTAAGGTGCGCCCGTACGGCTCGGGCTTCCTCATCTTCAGCGACTACATGCGGCCGCCGATTCGGCTGAGCGCGATGATGGAGATCCCGGTGATCTACATCTTCACACACGACTCGATCGGCGTGGGCGAGGACGGGCCGACCCACCAGCCGGTGGAGCAGCTCGCCTCGCTGCGTGCGGTACCGGGGATCACGATCCTGCGACCGGCCGACGCTAATGAGGTGGCCGAGGCCTGGCGCCTGATCATGGAGCTGCACCACGAGCCCGCGGTACTCATACTGAGCCGGCAGTCGTTGCCGGTGTTCGACCGCTCGAAGTGCGCCCCGGCCGCTGGGGTGCGCCGGGGCGGCTACGTGCTGGCCGAGGCGAAGGGTGGGGCGCCGGAGCTTCTGCTGATGGCGAGCGGCAGTGAGGTGGCGCTCTGCCTGGACGCATACGAGCAGCTCGCGGCCGAGGGCGTGCGGGCGCGGGTGGTGAGCCTGCCGTCGTGGGAGATCTTCGAGCGCCAGGACGAGGCCTACCGCCGGAGCGTGATTCCGCCGGAGGTGAAAGCGCGGGTCGCGGTCGAGCAGGCGTCGAGTCTGGGCTGGGAGCGCTACGTGGGCAGCGAGGGCGCGATCATCGGCATGGAGACCTTCGGAACTTCAGCGCCACTCAAGGACGTTTTGACTAAGTTCGGTTTCACGCCTGACCGGGTGGTCGCGGTCGCCAGGCAGCAGCTCGAGCGCGCTGACGGGAGGTGACTGGATGAATCCATTGAGACAGCTCGCTGAAGAGGGCCAATCGGTCTGGCTGGACTACATAAGGCGAAGCATCATCGCGGGCGGCGACCTGGAGCGCATGATCGAGGAGGATGGGCTCCGGGGCATCACCTCGAACCCGGCGATCTTCGAGAAGGCGATCACCGGCAGCTCTGATTACGACGAGTCGCTGGCCGCGCTAGCGGCGGAGCGCGAGCTCGACGCGAAGGCACTCTACGAGCGGCTCGCTATCCAAGATATCCAGGCTGCCGCCGACCTCCTGCTGCCGGTCTATGCAGAGACGGGCCGACGGGACGGCTTCGTCAGCCTGGAGGTGTCGCCGCACCTCGCGCACAATACGGAGGGAACGATCGAAGAGGCGCGCCGTCTCTGGGGGGCGTTGGGCCGCGAGAACGTGATGATCAAAGTGCCGGCCACCGCGGAGGGCATCCCGGCCATCGAGCGTCTGATCGGCGAGGGGTTCAACATCAACGTGACGTTGCTCTTCTCGCGCAACATGTACGAGCGGGTCGTCGAGGCCTACCTGCGCGGGCTCGGGCGCTGGATCGAAGGGGGCGGCGATCCGAGCCGGGTGGCCAGCGTGGCGAGCTTCTTCATCAGCCGGATCGACGCGGCGGCCGACGACCGCGTGGCCAAGCGGCTAGAGGCGGGAGCGAGCGATGCGGAGCGTGCCCGGCTCAGGAGCGTGATGGGCAAGCTGGCGATCGCCAACGCCAAGCTCACCTACCGGCGCTACAAGGAGCTGTTCAGCGGACCGCGCTGGCAGGCGCTGGCCGAGAAGGGCGCGCAGACCCAGCGGCTCCTCTGGGCGAGCACCAGCACCAAGAACCCCGAGTACAGGGACGTGCTTTACGTGGAGGAGCTGATTGGGCCGCAGACTGTGACCACGGTGCCGCCGGCGACCTACGATGCGTTCCGCGACCACGGGCGGGTGCAAGCGACGCTCGAGGAAGACGTCGAGGCTGCCGAGGCCGTGCTCGCGACGCTCGACGAGCTCGGCGTCTCGTTGAATGAGATCACCGACCGGCTGCTGGTCGACGGAGTCCGCAAGTTCGCCGACGCGTTCAAGCAGCTGCTCACCGCCGTGGAGGGCGGCTGCCGCGCGCCGGTCGTGGGTACATTGCAGCGGCAGACGTACAAGTTGCCGGTGGAGCTGGACGAGAAGGTCGACGCCGCTTTGCAGGACTGGCGGCAGGGCAACAAGCCGCGGCGCCTCTGGGCCCGGGACGCCTCGCTTTGGACCGGGGGTGACGAGGCCGAGTGGCTCGGCTGGCTGGGGATCACCGAAGACCAGCTCGAAACACAGCTCGAGCGCTTCCGGCGCGTGGCCGAGATGGTGCGCGAGGAGAGCTTCTCGCACGTCCTGCTCCTGGGGATGGGCGGCTCGAGCCTCTGTCCCGAGGTGCTGAGCATGACCTTCGGGGTGCAGGACGGCTTCCCCGAGCTTCAGGTGCTCGATTCCACCGACCCCGCACAGGTGAGGGCGTTCGAGGGAAAGATCGACCTTGAGCGGACGCTGTTCATCGTATCCAGCAAGTCGGGGACCACGCTCGAGCCCAACGTCTTCCTTCAGCACTTCTACGCCCGGGTGAAGGAGCGGGTCGGCGCGGAGCGAGCCGGGCGGCAGTTCGTCGCGATCAGCGACCCCGGCTCGAAGCTCGAAGAGGTGGCCGAGCGCGACGGGTTCCGCCGCGTCTTCTTCGGCATGCCGAGCATTGGCGGCCGCTATTCGGCGCTCTCCGACTTCGGCATGGTGCCGGGCGCGGCGATGGGGCTCGACATCGCGCGCTTCCTCGACCGCACGGAGGAGATGGTGCAGGCGTGCGCGGCCTGCGTGCCGGCCGAATCGAACCCGGGCGCCGTGCTCGGCGCGGTGTTGGGTGTGGCGGGCCGGGCCGGCCGGAACAAGGTGACGATCGTCACGTCACCCGGGATCCGCGACCTGGGCGCCTGGCTCGAGCAGCTGCTGGCCGAGTCGACCGGCAAGCAAGGCGTCGCACTCATCCCGGTCGACCGGGAGGAGCTGGGGCCGCCGTCGGTCTACGGCGACGACCGGCTCTTCGTCTATTTGCGCCTGGCGAATGAGGCGGATGCCAGACAGGACGAGGCCGTTGCCCGGCTCGAGGCGGCAGCTCAGCCGCTGGTGTGGATCGAGGTGACCGATCGCTACGACCTAGGGCAGGAGTTTTTCCGCTGGGAGTTCGCCACAGCGGTCGCCGGCTCGATCCTCGGCATCAACCCGTTCAACCAGCCGGACGTCGAGGCGAGCAAGCTGGCGACTCGGGCGCTCACGGCGGAGTACGAAAAGACGGGCGCGCTGCCGGCGGAGGAGCCGATCCTCGAGGGCGATGGTCTCAAGCTGTTCGCCGATCCGCGTAACGCCGAGGCGCTGGCAGCCTCGGCGCGGCGTGAGGGGACGGTCGCGGCCTACCTGAAGTCGCACCTCAACCGCTTCAAGCGGGGCGACTACTTCGGCCTCTTGGCCTACCTGGAGATGAACGGGGCGCACGACGAGGTGCTGCAGGCGATCCGCCACCGGGTGCGAGAGGCACGGCGTGTGGCCACCTGTCTGGGCTACGGCCCGCGTTTCCTCCACTCGACCGGGCAGGCCTACAAAGGTGGCCCGAACAGCGGAGTGTTCCTGCAGATCACCTGCGACGACGCTGCCGACCTGCCCGTGCCCGGACAGAAGTACACTTTCGGCGTGGTGAAGGCAGCGCAGGCGCGCGGCGACTTTGAGGTGCTGGCGGAGCGCGGTCGGCGCGCGTTGCGGGTGCACCTCGGGAGCGACGTTCGCGCCGGGCTCGAGGCTTTGAAGGCGATGGTCGACCGAGCGCTGGGCTGACGCGGCGCTCGGCTGCAACATAGAGAGGAGAGCGAGATGCAACTCGGCATGGTGGGGCTGGGCCGCATGGGCGCCAACATGGTGCGGCGCTTGTTGGGGGACGGCCACGACTGTGTGGTCTACGACCTCAACCCGGAGAACGTGAAGCGGCTCGCCGGCGAGGGCGCAGCAGGCGCGGCGTCGTTGGACGAGTTCGCCGCCAAGCTGCATCCGCCGCGCGCCGCGTGGGTGATGGTCCCGGCGGGCGATCCAACGGACCAGACCGTGATGGCCCTGGCCGAGCGGTTCGAGCCCGGCGACGTGATCGTGGACGGCGGCAACTCCTACTTCAAGGACGACCTGCGCCGCGCGGAGCAGCTGGTGGAGGAGGGGATCCACTACGTGGACGTCGGTGTGAGCGGCGGTGTCTGGGGTCTCGAGCGCGGCTACTGCCTGATGATCGGCGGCCCGCAGGAGGCGGTCACGGGGCTGGACCCGATCTTCAAGACGCTGGCGCCGGGTCGCGGCGCGATCGAGCGCACGCCGGGCCGCGAGTCGAAGCGGGGCACGGCGGAGGGAGGGTACGTGCACTGCGGGCCGGCCGGCGCCGGCCACTTCGTCAAGATGGTGCACAACGGGATCGAGTACGGGATGATGCAGGCGTACGCCGAGGGGTTCGACCTGCTGAAGAGCGTCGGCCGCTACCAGCTCGACCTGGCCGATGTGGCGGAGGTCTGGCGGCGCGGCAGCGTCATCACCTCCTGGCTGCTCGACCTTGCAGCCGCGGCGCTGCTCGAAGACCCGAAGCTTACCGCCTACAGCGGCTACGTGCAGGACTCGGGCGAAGGGCGCTGGACGGTGCTGACGGCGGTGGAAGAGGCGGTGCCGGCTGACGTGCTCTCGGCGTCGCTCTACGCTCGGTTCCGCTCGCGCCAGGAGCATACGTTCGCCGAGAAGGTGCTCTCGGCGATGCGGCACAGGTTCGGCGGCCACACAGAGCCGCCGCAGGCGACGTAAAGGCTCGAGGGCTGGGGACGGCGGATATGAGCAAGCCGAGCGAGTCTGTCTGGAGCCCGACGGGCCCCTGCGCCATGGTCATCTTCGGGGCGGGCGGCGACCTGACGCGCCGCAAGCTGATCCCGGCGCTCTATAATCTGAGGGATGGCGGGCTACTTCCCGACAGCTTCGCTGTGGTCGGTTTCGCCCGGGAGCTGGACGACAAGGGATTCCGCGACAAGCTCAGGCGCGAGGTGAGGAAGCATCTCACCGGCGACTTCAAGCCGGCGCTCTGGGAATGGATCGAGGAGCGGCTCTATTGCAGCCCGGGCAACTTCCGCGACGCCGACGCCTACGTTCGGCTCAAGGATACGCTTGCCGAAGTCGACGAGCGGCACGGGACCGAGGGCAACTATCTGCACTACTTGGCGACGCCGCCCAGCTTTTTCGCCGAGATCCCGCGCCGGCTGAATGAGGTGGGACTGACCCGCGAACGCGGCAAGCGCTGGCGGCGCGTGATCGTGGAGAAGCCGTTCGGGCACGACCTGGACTCGGCGCGTGAGCTGAACCGCAACCTGCTGGAGGTGCTAGACGAGTCGCAGATCTACCGGATCGACCACTACCTGGGTAAAGAGACGGTACAGAACATCCTGGTGTTCCGGTTCGCCAACGCGATCTTCGAACCGATCTGGAACCGGCGCTACATCGACCATGTGCAAATCACGGTGGCGGAGCAGGAGGGCGTGGGCACGCGGGGCGGCTACTACGAGGAGGCCGGCGCTCTGCGTGACATGGTGCCGAACCATCTCTTCCAGCTACTAGCGCTGATCGCGATGGAGCCGCCGATCTCGTTCGAGGCGGAGGCGGTGCGCAACGAGAAGGGTAAGATTTTCCGGGCGATCAAGCCGATCGAGCCGGACGAGGTGCTGAGCGTCGCGGTGCGTGGCCAGTACGGTGAGGGCGTGATGCCGGACGGCGAGAAGGTGAGAGGGTACCGGTCGGAGGAGAAGGTCCCGCCGACCGCGACCACCGACACGTATGCCGCGCTCAAGTTGATGGTCGACAACTGGCGCTGGGCCGACGTCCCCTTCTACCTGCGAACCGGCAAGAGGCTGCCGGCGCGCTACACGGAGATCGCCATCCAGTTCAAACGTGCGCCTTTCATCATGTTCCGCAAGACGCCCGTCGATCACCTCGCCTCGAACCACCTGGTCCTGCGCATCCAACCGAACGAAGGGATCGCGCTTTCGTTCAGCGCCAAGATCCCGGGCCCGGTCGTGCAGATCGGCGACGTGCACATGGACTTCTGCAACGCCGACTACTTCGAGGGGAAACCTGCGACCGGGTACGAGACGCTGCTCTACGACTGCATGAACGGGGACGCTAGCCTCTTCCAGCGTGGCGACAACGCGGAGGCGGCGTGGAGCGTCGTCACCCCCGTCATCGACGTCTGGCACGCCCTGCCGCCACGAGACTTCCCCGACTACGCCGCAGGCACCTGGGGCCCGGAGGAGGCGGACGAGCTGTTGGCCCGGTACGGGCGCCGCTGGCGCACATTGTGATGAGGGTACTGGCCGGCGACATCGGCGGAACGAACGCGCGGCTGGCGCTCTACGACGTGGCCGGCGCGCGTTGTGCGCCGGAGGTCATGCAGACCTATCCGAGTCGCGAGTACGATTCGCTCGAGGAGATCGTGCGACGCTTCATCGACGCGCACCGGATCGCCACGTCCCGCGCCTGCTTCGGCGTGCCGGGCCCAGTGAAGGGCGGTCGCGCGCAAACCACCAACCTGCCCTGGGTCGTTGAGGCGGCGAAACTCTCGGCCGACACCGGGCTCAAGCGCGTCGATATCCTCAACGATCTGGAGGCGCAGGCCTACGGGATCGCGACCCTGGACCCCGAGGATCTCGTCGAGCTGAACCCCGGCGACCCGAGCGCGGTTGGCAACCGGGCGCTCATCGCTGCCGGGACAGGGTTGGGCCAGGCGGGCCTTTATTGGGATGGCGAAGAGCATCGGCCGTTCGCCTGCGAGGGTGGCCATACGACCTTCGCGCCGAGGGGCGATCTGCAGTTGGCGCTCTCGGACCATCTCGCAGATCGCTATGGGCACGTGAGCTGGGAGCGCGTGGTCTCGGGTCCCGGGCTGGTCAACATCTACGGCTTCCTGGTCGAGTTCCGGGGGGCTGAAACGCCGGGTTGGCTGGCCGAGCAGCTGGTCGGGGACGATCCAGCGGCAGCGATCTCAAAGGCCGCGTTGGAGGGCCGCTCTGAGATCTGCCGTGAGGCGCTGGATCTGTTCGTCGAGCTGTATGGCGCCGAGGCAGGCAACCTCGCCCTCAAGATCATGGCGACGGGCGGCCTTTACCTCGGCGGCGGCATCGCGCCCGAGATCGTCGAGCCGCTGAGAGAGGGCAGATTCTTGACGGCGTTCAGCGCCAAGGGCCGCATGCGGCCGCTGCTCGAGGCGATGCCGGTGCGCCTGATCCTCAACGAGCAGACCGCACTGTTGGGCGCGGCGCGCTACGCGGCGCTCTTTGGGTCGGGGTGAGCCATCGAGATGAACCTGGAGATGGGCGAGGTGAGCGGGCCGGCGGTCAGTTTGGGCCGCTTCCTGGCGCGTGCGGGTCGGGACCGTGACCCGCGCGCGGCCGAGCTGGACGCGCTGATTTTCGAGATGGCGTACGCCGCCAAGGTGATCGGACGCGAGATCCGACGCGCGGCGCTGGTGGGTCGTTTGGGTCTGGTGGGCGAGAAGAACCCGAGCGGCGACGCGCAGAAGAAGCTCGACGTCTACTCGAACGAGGTGGTGATCGACGCCTTCCGTGGCAGCGGACTGGTGGCGGGCATCGTCTCCGAGGAGATGGATGAGCTGCGCACGGTCGACTGCCACGTCGGGGCCGAGTACATCCTCTGTGTGGATCCGCTGGACGGCTCGTCGAACACGGAGGTCAACGGTGCGGTCGGCACGATCTTCAGCTTTTATCATCGGCAGGTGAGCGGCTCCTGCGCGACGATCGAGGGGGAGCTCTACGGCGGGCCGGAGCTCAGCGTGGCGGGCTACGTGCTGTACGGGCCGAGCACGGTGCTGGTCTACGGTGACCACGAGGGCGTGAACGCCTTCACGCTGGATCACGACGTGGGTGAGTTCCTTCTCTCACACGAGAACCTGCGTTGCCCGGGGCGCGGCCCGTACTACAGCGCCAACCTGGGGCGCTATCACGATTGGGATGCGCCGGTCCAGCGCTTTGCTGATCACTTGATCGAGCCCGACTCGGCCAGCGGCCGGCCCTATTCCCTGTGCTACACCGGCGCCGTCGTCGGCGATCTACACCGCACCTTGCTGGAAGGCGGTATCTACCTGTACCCCAGGGACTCGGCCAACCGGGACGGCAAGCTTCGCCTGCTGTACGAGTGCGCTCCGCTCGCCTTTGTCGCCGAGCAGGCGGGCGGGCGCGCCAGCACGGGCCGCGGTCGTGTGCTGGACGTGCCCGTCGAATCTCTTCATCAGCATGTGCCTTTCGCGGTGGGCAGCCGCGAGATCGTGGAGCTGTACGAGAAGTTCGTCACCCTGGATGGAGTGTAACGCGGCCATGGACGTGGAGGGCGAGCCGGAGCGCGAACTGCAGGTGCTTATCTTCGACGATCCCGAGGAGGTCGCACGCGCGGCGGCGGAGGAGTTTCTGCGCCGTGCCGTGGCCCGGGGCGAGGCCGGCCAGACCTTCAACCTAGCGCTCTCGGGCGGCTCCACTCCGCAGTGGCTCTTCCAAGTACTCGCCGAAGCCCCTTACCGGAACCAGGTTCCCTGGCGGCTCGTCCACGTCTTCTGGGGTGACGAGCGGATCGTGCCGCCGGACCACCCCGAGAGCAACTACGGCGCGGCGCGGGCGGCGCTGCTCGAGCGCGTAGCGCTTCCGGCGGCGAACGTGCACCGCATTCGGGCGGAACTCCGGGACCCGGCCGACGCTGCGGCCGAGTACGAGGCAGAGCTGCGGCGGCATTTCGGGCTGGCGGAGGGCGAACCGCCGCGCTTCGACCTGGCCTTGCTGGGGATGGGGGCTGACGGGCACACGGCCTCGCTGTTTCCCGCTGGCTCGGCGCTCGGCGAGCGAGAGCGGCTGGCGGTGGCGCCGTGGGTGGAGCCGCTTGCTGTCTTCCGAGTCACTCTCACGCCCCCTGTGTTTAACAACGCCGCCTGTGTAGTTTTCCTGGTGACAGGCTCAGAGAAGGCGGAAACCGTGCGCCAGGTGCTGGAGGACCCGGGTCCGCCGCGCTATCCGGCGCAGCTGATACAACCTCTGGAGGGTGAACTCTTCTGGTACCTTGACCGCGCGGCGGCCCGCCTGCTTCGGGGGGCGTGACACGCCGGAGAGAAAAGGAGGGAGGCGTAGTCGTATGAGCGTCGCAACCGCTAACACGCTGGGACAGATTGAGGAGCTGCTGGGAGACGAGGCACAGAGCCTCCTCAACCACACCTGCAAGGGCATTCCTAAGGAGATGCTGCACCTGCCGGGCCCGGATCACGTCGACCGCGTGTTCGGCGGCTCTGACCGCAAGCCGCAGGTGCTGGTGAACTTGCAGCGGATATACAACACCGGGCGAACGGCAGGCGCCGGCTACTTGTCGATCCTGCCGGTCGACCAGGGGATCGAGCACTCGGGCGCGGCATCGTTCGCGCCGAACCCGATCTACTTCGATCCCGAGAACATCGTCGAGCTGGCGATCGAGGGCGGGTGCAACGCGGTGGCTTCGACGCTCGGCGTGCTAGGGGCCGTGTCGCGCAAGTACGCGCACAAGATCCCCTTCATCGTCAAGATCAACCATAACGAGCTGTTGACCTATCCTAACCGTTACGAGCAGGTGCTGTTTGCCAGCGTGGAGCAGGCTTGGGACCTGGGCGCGTCTGCGGTCGGCGCCACAATCTACTGGGGCTCGGACGATGCGCATCGCGAGCTGGTCGAGGTTTCGGAGGCCTTCGCCCAGGCGCACGAGCTGGGGATGGCGACCGTGCTCTGGTGCTACCTGCGGAACCCGGCCTTCCCGAAGGACGGAAAGGACCACCACTCGGCGGCGGATCTGACGGGTCAGGCCAACCATCTCGGCGTGACGCTCGAAGCCGACCTGGTCAAGCAGAAGCTTCCGACTCATGCGGACGGTTACAACGCCATCAATTTCGGCAAGACGCACAAGCGCGTCTATTCGGAGCTCATGACCGATAACCCGGTGGACCTCGTCCGCTGGCAGGTAGCCAACTCCTACATGGGCCGGGTCGGGCTGATCAACTCGGGCGGCGCTTCGACCGGCAAGGGCGACTTGGCCGAGGCGATCCGCACGGCGGTGATCAACAAGCGGGGCGGTGGCACCGGGCTCATCTCCGGGCGCAAGACGTTTC
>CAYFXF010000014.1:0-19482 GCA_964347085.1 uncultured Gemmatimonadota bacterium
TCGTCGAGGCGGCGCGTTCGGCGGCGCTGGCGGCGGGTTACCCGGAGGCGCGGATCGGCGTTGCCGACACCGCGGCGGCCGCGCGGGCGGCGACGCAGCTCGACGGCGGTGCGGTGCACCGGGTGCCGCCCGGTGATGACGCGCGGTTTCTGGCGACGCTTCCGCTCCGTGTGCTGTCGCTCTCGGACGAGCTGTTGGAGTTGTTCGGGGCGCTGGGCCTCGAGACGGCAGGCGAACTGGCGGCGCTGGCGGTGGAGGAAGTGGAGGCGCGCTTGGGCGCCGAGGGCGTGCGGGCGCACCGCTGGGCCCGGGGGCTGGATGATGGCAAGGAAGGTCCCTTTGGCGATCGGCCGCCCGCCGATTGGAGCGTCGAGGTCGAGTTCCCCGGTCCGGTCGAGCGGTCCGAGCCGCTTCTGTTCCTGCTCAAGTCCTGCCTCGACCACCTCTCCGGCGCGCTCGCCGTCGAGGGGCTCTGCCTGCGTCATCTCGGGCTCAGTATCGAGACGGAGGAGGGACCGGTCCGTCAGACGGTGAGCCCGGCGCGGCCGACCCGTCGGGTCGGGACGCTATTGAGCCTCTGCCGGGGCGCGCTCGCCGACCTGCGTCTGCCGGGCCGCGCCCTGGCGATCCGGGTGGCGGCGGAGGGGGTGGTCCCGGCGCTGGCGGAGCAGGCGGACCTGTTCGAGCCGCCGCGGCCCGACCCGGACGCGTTGGCGAACGCACTCGCCCGACTGCAGGGGCGCTGGGGTCCGGAGTCGGTGGTGCGCCCGGCCGCCGCCGACAGCCATCGGCCGGAGCGGGCGGGGCGTTGGGAGCCGGTGGACGTGATCTCGGAGCTGGTTCGGGCACAGCGTGGGACGGTCGGGCACGGCGGGGTTGGGCACGGCGGCGACCCCTCGCTTCATGTCGCGGGGCGGTCGGGTGCAAGAGGTGCCTCTCGCTTCATGTCGCGCGAGTGCAGGCAACGATCCCGAACAGGCCGGCGCGCTCCCAATGTCCGCTCCGAGGCACCTCTTGCACCCTCCCTATCGCGATCCGATGTCCGCTCGCGGGGCTCCGCCGTGCCCTTCCTGTCGCGGCAAGGAGATGGCCGTGCGGAACTGAGCGGAAGCCCCTCGACGTCTCCCAATGCTCCCGGGCTCGTGCTGCGGCTCTGGCCCCGGCCCCGGCCGCTGGAGGTGCGGATCGAGGCGGGCCGGCCGGGTGCGGTGGCGCTGGACGGCGGCTGGCGGGCGGTACGTTCCTTCCTGGGCCCCGAACGACTGTCGGGCGACTGGTGGGAGGACGCGTACCGGCGCGAGTACTACCGGGTGCGGACCGAAGCGGGCGATCTGCTCTGGGTGTTCTACGATCCGCGTCGTCGCGGCTGGTTCTGGCACGGCTGGTGGGACTGATCGCCGGTAAGAAAGTGGGCAGCGCCGCGCTGCCCACTTCGCTGTCGTTCAGCCGCCTGGCGCCGTGCTCAGGGCGCGCTGCCTGAGAAGTCGCGGCCCGGGCTCTCGTAGTTCGGCATGCCGTGGCCATAGAGCCGAACTTGATATCTGACCCCAAAACTGTTGCCCGCCTGCAGCTGTAGATCCCCGGTGAAATCGAGCTTGCCCATGCCGTCGTCGAGCGTGTCTTTGTGATGGGTCACCCACTTGCCCGAGCCCGATGCGCAGACCGACTCCGGCATCGCTTTCTCGTCAGCGCCCTGGCAAACCTGGAAGAGGATCGTGCCCTCGGTGACGAACTTACCGGCGCCCGGGTCGACGACCCGCACCACCAAGAACGCCGCCGGCGACGCGCCACCGCAGTAGTAGACGTTCTCCAGCTGCGTGCAGTTGCTGGCGTCGGAGACCCTCAGACCGGCCTCCTGCGGCGCCAGGAGCATGAAGGCGCTGATGATGATCGGCAGACTACTCATGAACGACCTCCTATCGTTGAGAGGCGGGCTATGCGCACCGATCGGCGGCAGTCGACCGCCGGCGTTTGCTTACGGTTCCTCGGAGTATTAGCTGGCGCTCCGGTCGGAGCACGGTGCTCTGCTGGTGGGAGGCGTGCCTATGCGGGTGGAGTGCGGCGGGCACGCACGAGGATGACGGGCGGTTCGGTGCCACAGGTAGACCTCCGCAGTGGGGCTAGGCTGCTCCGGTCCTCCCGATATCACGGCATAAGGACCCCCAGTATAGGTCCGGGTGGGCGGTTTGGGCAACGAGCGCAACCGATCGGGCCCCGGGGAGTGGCGTGATTCAAAGTCAGCCGCACCGCTCGGGCGAGCGTAACGGAACGACGTGTGTGGGGTCTTGCTGACCGGCAGGCTCGGGCTCAAGGGGGTGAGCTGGCGCCCGAGAAATCGCGACCTGGACTCTCGTAGTTCGGCACGCCGTGGCCATAGAGCCGAACTTGATATCTGACCCCAAAACTCTTGCCCGCCTGCAGCTGTAGATCCCCGGTGAAATCGAGCTTGCCCGTCCCGTCCTCCAGCGTGTCATCAGAGTGACTCACCCACTTTCCCGAGCCGCTCGCGCAGGCCGCCGCTGGCAGGATGCCTTTCTCCTTCTCTCCTCGGCACACTTGGAAGACCACCGTGCCCCGGGTCACGTACTTCCCCGCACCGGGATCCACGACTCTCACGACCCAGAACGGCGCTGGGTCTGCCGCGCCACAGTAATAGGCGCCGTCTAGCTGGGTGCAGTTGCTCGCGTCGACGACCCTGAAACCGGCCTCTTGGTATGGGGGCAGCTGCAGCAAAGCGAGCCCGATGATGATCGGCAGATTGCTCATGGTGCCCTCCTACACGCGACGGAGCGCGTTCTGGGTCAGGAAGCGAAAGTGGGAAGAAGGGGGTCGTGCCGCCGCTTCGGTGCGGCCGGCCAATAAGGGGCAAGGTCGGTCAGTGCCACAGTCAGACCTCAGCTCCGCAGTGGGGGCAGGCTGGTCCGGTCCTCTCCAATATCATGCCAGATCGACGTTCTAGCAAAGACTTGGTAGGCGCTTGGGCAAGGACGCGGCTGGTTCGGGCAGGCCAGCAGGCCGAGGCCGCACCCCGGTTCAGGGTCGTTTCAGGGTGACCTCGTAGGTGCGGCCACGATACCGCATACGAAAGACGCGGCCGCCGGATTCGAGCAGCGCGTTCAGGCGCGCGCTATTGGTATAGTCACGATGTACGACGTAGCGTCCGATCGACTTGTCGACGGGTGTGCCCGGCGCAGAGATCGCGGCCTCAATGTCCTGAAAGATCCCGCTTGCCATCTCGGCTTCGGCGATCTCGAACAGCGGCGTCGAACCGTCGACCGGCTCGGCTCCGGCCGATAAGAGGCGCGCTGTGAGGGTCGGGCTCTTGGGGATGTAGCCGAGCCGCTGAAGCTCTTTCGATGTGCGGAGAAGCGCCTCGCCTTCGCTCAGCCCCTCGCGCTCGAAGCGGGCGACGAGTTCCGTGCGAAGCCGCTCCAGCTCCTGGATGCGCTCGATGGCCGCCCGCTTCGAGCGGCTGGCCAGTAGGTCGACTGGGATGCCGTCGGGGTAGTGCCGGTCGAAGTCGCGCGATTGCACGAGCACGCGCACGGCACCCGTCGCGGCGTCGTAGGCGGCCAGGGCCGCTGGGTAGCTCTCGGGCCCCGGCACCGCGATGAGCTCCCGAGCCCCGTGGAGCGGGGTCTCGTCGTAGCCGCTGAGACCGGCGTAACCGACCTCCCACTCGCCGCGTCCGCCGCCGTCGCTTCGCTGCCAGACGCCGCGGATGCGATGCTGCTCCGAGCGTGGCACGCGCGTCACGTTGAGGCGGACCCGGTACTCCACCGTGCCGGGCTCGAGAACGCGGGTCTGCACACCCAGGACCTGGAAGAGACGGCCCCGGTAGTTCTTGATCTTGCGCCGGGTGATCGGCGATTCGGACCAGCGCTCCAACACCTCTTCCGCGCCGGTCGCGAGATCGAGTCGGCGCAGACTCAAGACGTCGGAGAAGGCGTAGACCGACGCCGGCGGCGTGAAGAACTCCCAACCCGGGCCCCAGACCAGGCCGCGGGTCTCGCGTGCCACGAAGTAGATCTGCCGACCGTCCGGCTCGAAGACGGGAGCGTAATAGCCTTCCAGGCGCTTCAGGCCCACTAGCCCGGTGGCGAAGGCGAGGACGACCCCGGCGACCAGGACAGCCCCAAGTGCGACGACGGCCCAGCGGATGAGCGTGCGCACGAGCTAGCGGTTCAATCGGTGCCAGAGCAGCGCCATGATCGTCTTCGCATCCTGCAGCCGGCCGGCCCGGAGATCCTCCCACAGTTGCTCGGGGTCGGATTCGATGACCTCAATGTCTTCGTGGGCGGCGCCGCTCGTCGCCTCCGGCGGCCCGGCGACCTCGCCGTAGAAGAGTAAGACCCGCTCCGAGGTGCCGCCGGGCGAGACATAGAACGTGGCCAGCGGTCTGAGGTTCGTCACCCGATAGCCCGTCTCTTCACGCACCTCGCGCGCGATCGCCGCTTCCGCTGTCTCGCCCTCGTCCAAGCCGCCGGCCACGATCTCGGTCAGCCAGCCGGGCCCCTTCTTGAGGGTGGGGTAGCGGAACTGCCGCACCAGTACGATTCGGCCGCTGTCGCGGTTGGTCAGGAGCGCCGCCACCGAATCGCCGCGCTCGAAGCTGAGCTGCCGGGTGCGCGGGCTCCAGCTGCCGTCCTGTCTTTGGACCTCGACGATCGCCTCCTCGATCTTGAAGATGTCGTCGAAGACGCGCCGCTTCTCCAGGATTCTCACCTTCTCCAAGACTTCCTCCCGGCAGCGTAGCCGGCGCCGCAAGCTGAAGGGCCGGCCGCTGTGGTCGCGACCGGCCCTCGTGTGCGGCGGCGGCCAGGCGGCCTACTCGAGCACGTGGATGTTCCGGTCCGCGCACATCCCCTTCAGGATCCTGGGCCAGACGGTGACGCTCACCTCGCCCAGGTGGGCGGTCCGCAGCAAGTACATGTAGGTGCGCGATTGGCCGATGCCACCGCCGATCGAGAGCGGCACCAGACCGTCTCGGTGATCCAGTCGTCGTAGTCTGCGGCCCGCATCTCGTGTGGGTAGCCGTCCGCCAGCGGCCAGCCGATCCCGTAGATGAAGATCGCCGGATACTCCTGTAGGATCTGGGTCTCGCGTTGCTTGCGCGGTAGATCCGGGTAACGGTCGAGGATCTCCTCGGCGTGCAGGAAGGTGAGCTCGTTCGGGAAGTCGGGGTACTCCTCGGCCTTCAGCTTCGGGAACTCCTGACGCGCATGCTCGCCCGCCCCGCGGATCACCTTCCAGAGCTTCTTCACCACCTCGGTGAGGAAATCGAGGTTGCGCTGCTTGTCGGTGATCGCCAGCTCCCAGTCCCACTGATCGACGTAGGCGCTATGGTCGTGGTCGAGGAAGTAATCCTTGCGTACCGCCTTCATGTCCGTGCAGATGCCTTCGCCGGGCTTGCAGTTGAACTGCTTCAGCGCGTCGCGCTTCCATTTGGTCGCCGCCTGCACGACCTGGGCGTCGATCGGGTTCTTCTCGTGGTCGTTGGAGATGTGGAACTGGATCGGCGTGCGCGAGCCGTCGCGGTCCAGGTAGTCGTTTACGCCGCTCTCGACGTCGACGATCAGCGGGACCTGAACCATCATCAGGTTCAGTTCCTTGCAGAGGTTCTCCTCGATGTAGTCTTTCACCGCGAAGATCGCTCGTTGGGTGTCGCGCCTGTCGAGCAGCGGGTTGTAGTCGGTGGGCAAAATCTTCTCGAGTTCGTCGTAGCTGCCGATGCCGGGCCCGGCCAGATCCGCTTTCTTGTCCGTCATTCGAGTCTCCCCGGATTTTTGGGTCGTTGCAACGATTCGCAACGCTGGGGCCCTCGCTACACCGAGGTTTAACCTGAAGTGTGTTGAAGATAGGTGTGGGCTGCGGTCGCGGCCAGCGGCCGCCGTCAGCTGGGCTCGTGCGCGGCCGCCGCGGAGGTGGCGAGCTGACGGACTCGGACGTCCCGGTCCTTCTTGTAGCGGGCGAGGATCTCGGCAGCCCCGTGGTGCGGGATCTGGCGCAGCGCCATGGCCGCGGTGGCGCGCACCTGCCGCGCCCAGCGGAAGCGGAAGAACGGGAGCTTGCGCTGGCCGAGCACGCGGGCGAGCGCTCTGATGGCGGAGGGGTGGCGAAGCTCGCCCAGCGCCTGGCAGCAGGCCGTGGCGACGCGAGGCTCGTCGGTGCGCTCGAGGATCTCGACGAGGGCGGCCACGGCGGCGGGGGACCGCAAGTTGGCGAGGCTGCGGATCGCGCCCTTGGCCATGGCGGAGTCAGGGTCGTGAGCGAGGGGGAGGACGACGTCTATCAGGTTGTCGTCGTTCAGGCGCTCGAAGGCTCGGAAGGCGGCGCGGCGGATCTTGGCGCTGCTGTCACCGAAGCTGTAAGCCAGCTCGGCCCGCACGTCTTTGGTGACCGTGTCGATCACCTCCAGGATACGGAAGCGCTGCTCCACGGTGACCTCGGTGACCAGCGCGCGCTTGATCTGTTCGGCGGCGTCGAAGCCGAGGTCGGCCAGCAGGTTGGCGGCGAGCTGACGAACCCGGAGATCCCGCTCCTGCTTGATCACCTCGATCAGCAGCGGCACGCCCAGCCGGCCGAGTCCGCCGACCACCTGGGCGGCGCGTTCCTGGCGGGCGGGCTGACCGGATTTCAGGTCGTCCATCAGCAGCTTCTGGGCCGTCACATCCAGCCGGCGGTCCAGCAGACGCGAGAGGCTTTTGCCATCGCGCGTGTCCTTAGCTTCGAACTGTTCCTGGCGTGACTTGACCGAGAGAAGGATGCGGGTGGCCATCGGATAGTCGGCGAAGTGTACGGCACAGCTCGACATATCGTGGAGGACGTTGGCGATGCTCTGGAGGACCGGCGGCTCCGATTCCTCGGCGAGCACCCCGAGCAGTGGGTCGGCTGCGAGCTCGCTGAACTTATGTTGCAGGCCGAGGATCAGTTCACGGAGCGCGGTGTGGCAGGCGACGACGGTGCGCGCTCGCTCCTGGGTCTCCGCGGATTGGAAGTCTTTGAACAGGTGGTGCAGCAACCGATTGAGCAGCGCATGCTCGCCCGCGACGAGCAGCTCTCGCGCGTAGTTGGGTAGACTGTCGCGCAGCACGTCGGAGCGCTGCCGGAACAGCCGCTGCGCCAGCTCTGTGGACTCGCCCTCCTCCTCCGCCTCTTCCACCGGGACCTCGGTGGAGTTCAGCAGGCTCTGCAGCACGCCCAGCGCGTACTGGCGTTGGTTCAAGCCGATGTGACTGAGCCGTCTCTTCTGCGCCAGGCTGTCCCAGAACTCTCCATCGTAGCCGCCGGACGGCGGTCGCCGCAGCGCGTTGAGGAAGGCGGCGAGCTCCTCGAACGGCACGCTGGCACCGAAGCTGACACTGCCCAGCGCCACGTCGTGCATCAGATCCAACAGGCTCTCCGCCGGTCCGCCCGAATCGAACCTCTTGCCGTTGACGAGCAGGGATTGACTGGCCGCCGCGAAGGTCAAGACGCGCTTGTGTTTCAGCACGTCGTCCAGCGCGAGCTTGAGCTGCTCGATGGCCTGGAGCATCGGCTGGCTGTCGAGCGGATAGAGCTTGACGTGCTGTGCGGCTCCCATCAGGTGGCGGATCACGAGCGGTACCTTGGCCAGCTCGTTGGGATCGAGCCCCTCGTCTTCACCGAAGGTGTGCAGTGGCTCGCCTCGACCCTTGCGGCGGCGCAATCGCGAGTAGCGAACTTGCCGCAGGTCGATATGCTGCAGCCCGCTTTCCAGGGCGTAGTTCTTCCAGAAGCCGCGGTCGATCGATTCCGCCTTAATCGAACCGAGCTTCGTCACCAGGTTGCGTGTTTCTTCGCCCGTTACGCCGCGCTCGAACACGATGCCCTGAAGGTCGGAGCGGGTAAGCAGGTCGCGGAACGCGTCGGCGAGGATGCTGAAGCGCGAGATGTCGAGCCGCTGTCCGTTGACCAGCAGCACCCGCTGGGTGTGAGAAAGGTGGAGCCGCTCGTTCCGGTCGAGGATCTCTTCCAGCGCTTTGCACAGCACCTCGATCGACTGAGTGATCTTCTTGCTCTCCAGTGGGTAAAGCTGGACGTTGCGTACCGCGGAAGTCAGGGTGCGGAGTACATTGGGGACGCGCGGGACGCTTTCGGGCAGCAAGCGGGTCTCGTGGTCGGCCTCCTCTTCCAAGAACTCGCTGGCATAAACTGGCGCCTCATCCGGGCTGTAAATGGCCTCGTCTTGGGCGGCCTGCGCCTGCTCGTAGCGCCGCGCCTTCTCCTCGTTGGCGGAGCGCTTGAAATGGTAGGCGAGCAGGGACGCCGAGGGCAGCAATCGTTGCTCAAACAGGCCCTCCTTGTATTCACCGATCTGCTCGTGTAAGCCTTCGCGGCGCAGTTGGTCGATCGCCCCATAGCTGATCTCGAGCACACGCTTGCTGAGAAACCGCATGATCTCGTCGTTGACCTGGAAGTCGAGGCTGACAAGACCGAGTGCCTCGGCGCGGTCGAGGAAATCCTGGACCTTGTACTCGTCGAGCTCGGAGCTGCCGGCGAGCACGCTGACCGGCACGTCCTCTCCCAGCGTCGAGGCACGCTCGAGCAGCTCGCGGCTCTCCTGGTCGAGGTCGGCGATCTTCTGAACCACGATCTCCTCCAGGGAGCGTGGCAGATAGCCCGCTTCAAGTGGCTGAACCACCCAAAGCTGCCCGATCAGGGTCACCTTACGGTCGGTCACCAAGTTGCGGATGATCTCGCCCAGAAAGAGCGGGTTGCCCTGCGTTATGTCGGCGAGCTGCGACTCGAACCCGTCAGGCGTCTGCAGGTTGGGGAACACGCCCCTGAGGTATTGGGCGATGTTGTCCTCGCCGAGCGGCTGCAGCTTGATGCGGCGGATACCGAGCTCGCGGTGGTAGAGGGCATAGAAACGTTCCAGCGGGTTGGCCTCTTGCTCGCCGCTCAGCTTGAGGAACTCGAGCGAGGAGCCGACCATGAGGACCGCCAGCTTCTGCGCCTGGTTGAGCACGCGCAACAAGAGCAGGGTGGCGTCGTCGGCGAACTGAAGATCGTCGATGATGAGGACGAGCGGGCGGAAATCGACGGCCTTGGGCAGGAAACGCGCCAACGTCGTGAAGATGGCCTGCCGCTTGGCACTGCTATCGTCGTCAGGCTGCGGCGCTGCTGCCCTGCCAAGCTGCGGCAGCACACGGGTGAGACAATCGATCTCTTCGCCGGGAAGGTCCTCGATAAGCTCCAGCCCCTTGTCCTCACGCTGATTGAGCAGCGAGAGGAGGATGCGACCGGTGAGGTAGTAGGGCCGATGCGCCTCGCGCTGGTCGCCCGCCGCGCTGACGACGCAGAAACTGTCATCGCCGATCAGGTTGCGACGTATGGTCTCGAGGAAGGTCGTCTTCCCCATCCCGGCCGAGCCCTCGAGAATGAGGAACTGGCTGCGGCCGCGCCCCAGCTTCTCCAGCGCATCGGACACAAGGCCCAGCTCGCTGTCCCGGCCCGCGATGCCCGTCGCCTTCAGGCGATAGAGCGCCGTCTTGGGAAAGACCTTCTCGGGATCGACCTCGGCGGCGGAGACCACCTGGGCTCGGCCCGACTGCTTCGCGTGGAACAGCGCCATGTCAGCGGCGTGGAACAGCCCCTTGCTGCTCTGCGCGTCGTCGGGCGCGGTTGCAACCCCGATGCTGAGAGAGATCGGCACGCTCACTTCCATCGAGCGCAGCCGGAAGGGCCGGTCGCGGGTCCGTTGCAGGAGCCGCTCCGCCAGATCGCGGGCGCCGTCACGATCGATCCGCGGCAGGAGAAGCGCGAACTCGTCACCGCCCCAGCGGACCGGCAGGCCGCGCTGGCCGGCCACCTCGCGCAGCAAGGTGGCGAACCAGTTGAGCGCTTGGTCCCCGGTGTCGTGGCCGTAGGTGTCGTTGATCTCCTTGAAGGCGTCTAGGTCGATGATCAGGAGGGAGAGTGGATAGTCGTCCCCCGTCTCCCAGCGAACCCGGTGCTCGAGGTAGCCGATCAGGAAGCGACGGTTGTGGATCCCGGTGAGATCATCCTCAAAGATGAGCCGCGATGGGTCCTTACCGACGTGGTCCAGCAGGTCGACGAAGTCGCCGAAAGTTACTGCAGCTTGCCTCTCCACTCGCCTTCACGGCTGGGGGCCTCGACCGTCGTCTCGCACGACCGGTCGCGACCGACGTTCCTGACCCAGGGCCATGACGATGTCGACCATGGCCGGGGACGTATTGGCCTGAGAGTTGGGCGGGGAAGGAAGGCGGCGGCCGTCTGGATCCGCCAGATTCGCCGGGGCAAAAATATATGCCAAGCCGACTTGCGCCGCAATCGCCGCAAGCTCGCCCGGCTCGCCCCACCCGCGGCCGGCTTGCCGTCCGGGCTGGGGACGTGGTATTCGGTAAGAGATGGTTCGAAAAACTACAGCCGCTCGGCCAACAGCCCAGGAGGACCGCCCATGGCCACGCTCCGCGCATTCGGCTTGTTCCTGCTGCTCCACGCCGTCTCCGCCCCTAGGCTGGCAGGGCAGGAGCCGGCGGAGTGGAGCGCGGAACTGACCTTCCACACCTTCAGCATAGCCGCGATCGACCCGGCGACGGGGGAGGCCGGGGTGGCGGTGACCACGCGGGTCGCCTGCGTGGGGAACGCGGTGCCCTGGGTACGTGCCGGAGTGGGAGCCGTCGCCACGCAGTCCTGGACGCGGGTGGAGTACGGACCAGAACTCCTCGATCTTCTGTCGGGCGGGGTTGCGGCGGAGGAAGCGCTCCGCCGGGCCGTGGCGGCGGACACGCTGGCGGCCCGCCGTCAGGTGGGGGTGATCGGGCTCCGCGGTGGCAGCGCTGCCTTCACCGGTGAGGAGGCGATCGACTGGGCGGGCCACCGCTCCGGGCCGAACTACGTGACCCAAGGGAACCTGCTGGTCGGACCGCAGGTGCTGGAGGCGGTCGCGGGCACGTTCGAGCGGAGCGAAGGGTCGGGACGGCATCTCGCCGACCGGCTGATCGAAGCGCTCGCCGCGGGGCAGCGCGCGGGCGGCGACGCTCGCAAGGGCCGCATGCAGTCCGCCGCCGTGACCGTGGCCGATCCGCGCCCCAGTCGCTCGCGCCGGCCTGACGGCGTGACGGCGAACATCAACGTTTGTGAGCACCCCCAACCGGTGGCGGAGCTGCGCCGCATCTATGATAACATCTCGCAGACCCTCGGCGCGCGGACGCTGCAGGGTTTCGCGGGACGCGACGTCTGGCAGCTCAAGATCATTCTGCACGCGCTCGGTTATTATCGGCCCGAGGCAGCGGAGCTGGAGCGTGACGAGGAAGCCTTTCGCTATACGGCTGAGTCGGTAGCCGCTGTGGACGCGTTTCGTCAGGCCGAGGGGCTCTCGACCCCGGCGCTCGGTTCGCCGCCGGGTCTGGTCGACAAGGAGACCGTGGGCCGGCTATGGGCGGCCCTGGAGCGGGCGGGCAAGGCCCGGAAAATACGAGACCGGCTGAAGTCGCTCACCGCCGTGCGACGCTGATCGCTAATCGACGCGGGAGTGAGACGCCGCTTACGGCTGCAGTTCGCTGCGCGGCACCCTCTCAACTCCGTCCGAATCCAGTACGCGAACCCTTTTCTCGGCCGAGCCTTCCATCTAAGTTCGGCCCGCGGGGTGAGCGGAGCGTGGCCGATGCCTGGCGAGGCGAGACACAGACCGCGGGAGTCGAAGCGCCATGGAAGAGCAGGGACGAGCAGGTGGCCAGCGCGGGCTGGAAGATCTGGGCATTCGCAACGTCAACACGGTGTGGTGGAACCTCTGCACGCCGACACTCTACGAGCATGCGCTGCAGAGACACGAGGCGCTGCTCGCCCACCTGGGGCCGCTGGTCGTGCGGACCGGCCAGTTCACCGGGCGCTCGCCGAACGACAAGTACGTGGTCGAAGAGCCCACCAGCAGGGAGAACATCTGGTGGGGAAAGGTCAACCCGCCGATCTCTGAGGAGCGGTACGACGGTCTACGGGCCCGCCTCACGGCTTACTTTCAGGGCAAGGACCTGTACGTCGAGGACTGCTACGTGGGCGCCGATCCCGCCTACCGACTGCCCATCCGTGTGGTCACCGAGACCGCGTGGCACAAGCTCTTCGCGCGCAACATGTTCCTCCGCATCCGCGATCCGGAACAGCTCGCCCGTCATGAGCCGAAATTCCGGGTGATCCACGCACCCGGCTTCAACGCCGACCCGCGGCTCGACGGCACGCGCTCGGAGGTGTTCGTGCTGGTGCATTTCGGTCGCGGCGAGACGATCATCGGAGGCACGGCCTACGCGGGCGAGATCAAGAAGGCGATGTTCACCGTGATGAATTACCTGCTCCCGCTCAAGGGCGTCCTGTCGATGCACTGTTCCGCCAACTACGGGGTCGACGAGAACGACGTCGCCATCTTCTTCGGGCTGTCGGGCACCGGCAAGACGACGCTGTCGGCGGACCCGGAGCGCACGCTGATCGGCGATGACGAGCACGGCTGGAGCGACGAGGGTGTGTTCAACTTCGAAGGCGGCTGCTACGCCAAAGTGATCCGTCTCAACCCGAAGACCGAGCCGGAAATCTATGCCACGACCCGCATGTTCGGGACGATATTGGAGAACGTGGCGATCGACACGCGCTCACGCCATCTCGAGCTCGACAGCGACGCCTTCACCGAGAACACGCGGGCATCCTACCCGATCACGCATATCCCGAACGCCTCGCGCGACGGACGGGCAGGGCACCCGAAGACGATCATCCTGCTGACCTGCGACGCGTTCGGAGTGCTGCCGCCGCTGGCCCGCCTCGACAACGCGCAGCTGATGTACCACTTCCTCTCCGGCTACACCGCCAAGGTGGCGGGCACCGAGCGCGGGGTCACGGAGCCGCAGGCGACGTTCAGCGCTTGCTTCGGCGCGCCCTTCATGGCGCTTAGGCCGACGGTCTATTCGAAGCTGCTTGGCGAGAGGGTCGCGCAGCACAAGGGCCAGGCCTGGCTGATCAACACCGGCTGGAGCGGCGGCCCGTTCGGGGTCGGGCGGCGCATGAGCCTGCCCCACACCCGCGCGATGGTCCGCGCGGCACTGACCGGCGCCCTGCGTGGCGTGCCGATGCATGAAGATCCGATTTTCGGCGTGCAGGTGCCCGAGAGCTGCCCTGGGGTTCCTCCCGAGGTGCTGCAGCCGCGCTCGACCTGGTCGGATCCGGCCGCCTACGACGATCAGGCCCGTAGGTTGGCTGGCATGTTCGTCGAGAATTTCAAAAGCTTGGCGCCGGGGCTGGCGGAGGAGGTGCGTACAGCGGGCCCGCGGGTGAGTTCGTAGACGCGCTCAGTGCGCGTCGGTGGGCCAGTCCACCGCGCGAGCCGCCCGATACACGGCTGCGGCGTCGTCGTCGAGCGCGGGCCAGCTCACCACCTCGAGCGCGTCGGCCACGTAGGCGGCCTTTCGCATCCCGTTCAGCGCGCTCGTCACGCCCGGCGTGCTCACGACCGTCCAGAGCGCCTTGCGGGCCAGGCCCTCGGGTCGCCGCTCTGCCGGTAACAGCGGGTCGATCGCCGCGCTGAGCTCGGCGGCTCGGGCCCGAGAATTCTCGCCGGCCTGTCGGCGCAGCTCTCGCAGCAACTCGTCCAGCTCCGCGAAATAGGGATCGCGCCAGTCGCGCCACCGCTCGCTGAGCTCACCGTCCAGCTGTCGGTCGAGAGCTGCGGCGATGGCGCCGAGACTGAAGCGGAGCTGGGCCTCGACCTGCTCCCAGTGAGCCAGGCTGGCGAGCGCCGCTCGCCATTCGCCGACTCGACTGGCCACGCGAAAGAGCTCCCGAGGGTCGAGTGAGTCGGCCTCTGCGCGGAGCTGCGGTGCGATCTCCTCTTGGAACGCGGTCTCGAGTTCCACCACCCGCTCGAGCTGTTGCTCGTAGCTGACGGAGGGCTCCTCGGTCGCCACATCGGCGAGCCGAAAGAGCGCGCTCGCGTGGAAGGCGTTGAGTGGGCGGTTGACCAGCACGGCGACGTCCTGCTGCCGAGCGATACTCAGCACCGTCTGCTCGCCCGCGGGCCCATCAGCGGGGTCCAGAGCGGCCGCCGGCTCGAGCAAATTGAGCGGGAGTTGCAGCACGCGAAGGCTGTGCTCCGCGCCGCCGGCCTCGCGCGCCGCGGCCAGCATTCGCCAGAGCGATGTGGCGTCCGCTTCGCCGGCCGGCGAGACCACCGTGTTGGATGAGACGCCGTAGCCACCTAGCCGCCCCTCGGCGACTTCTGCCTCGAAGAAGGCAAACGCCGCCCGGAGTCGCCGGTAGAACTCGTCGCGTGCCTCTTCGATCGGCTGACCGTCGCGTGCCGCCTGAGCGAGGAAGTACTCGGGGTTGTGCAGCAGGCAGAGGTCGAGGGCCTCGAGCCCCAGCCGGTCCAGCGAGCGCTGGAGCTGGTCGGCCAGGAACGCGGGATGAATGCAATGCCAGAGCCCGTCCGCATACTTCACCAGCTCGGGGAAGGGCGAGCCCTGTGCTTCGCGCTCTTGGACGGCCTGATAGTTGCCACCCTGGATGTAGCCGATCTTCGAGACGATGATCACCTCGTCGCGACCGAGCGTGCCGGCGTCGATCAGCTCGCGCAACACGCTCCCCACCAGCCGCTCGCTGGCGCCGTCCATGTAGTTGGTCGAGGTGTCGATCAAGTTGATGCCGGAGCTGAGCGCTTTGACGAGCGCCTGGCGCTGCTCGGCGGATCGATCGTGGACCCGGTAGGTCCCGAATCCCGTCCGACTGGTATGCAGTCCGCTGGTTCCCAAGCGCGTGAAGGCGTTGGCAGCGAATCGGGCGGTGTAGAGGGCCGTGCCCTCCGGCGTCGCGCGGCCCGGGGTCCGAACAGCAATCGTGTTTTGGGACTGCTCATCGAGCTCGAACGAGGCCAGCTCTGTTGCGACAGAGGCCGGGTCGGTGATGGGTGCCTGGCAGGCGAAGTCGCGGCAGATGTAGAGCGCCGCACGACCCTCGACCAGCGTCTTGCCACGCAAGAGTGGCAGGCTCTCGGCCCCGGCGGGCCTACCGGGGTCGAGCTGGGCCTGGACGCGGTTGGGCAGATATTGGCTGGCCACCTCGCGCTGCAACGCCTCCAGGTCCGCGCTCCCCTGCCTTCCGATCAGGGCGAGCTCCACGGGCCCCTGGAGCAGGAAGTCGACGACGCAGAGACTCTTGGCAAAGCCACGCGGATAGCGGGCGATGAGCGGCCCGTAGGCGGCGATCGCTTGGATGGCCGCGTGGCGGAAGTCGGTGCGGTCCAGGTGGTAGGAGGCGCGCGCCAGGGCGTACGCGGCGCTGGCGTTGGCGGCGGGCGTGGCGGCGTCGGCGCCGTCCTGGTAACGCATCACCAGCTTCTCGTGGTCGTGCCCCGTGTGGTAGAACGCCCCGGTCTCTTCATCGAGGAAATCGGATAGGGTGCGTTCCAACAGCCGCTCGGCTTCGCGCAGCCAGCGGACGGCGCCGCCGGCTTCGTAGAGGTCGAGAAGCCCTTCGCTCAGGTAGGCGTAGTCCTCGAGGTAACCGTCGAGCTGGGCGACGCCCGCACGGTGGCTGCGCAGAAGGCCGCCGTCCGTACGAGACAGGTGGCTAACGAGGAACTCGGCCGCGTGCTCGGCGGCCTCCAGATAGCGCGCTGCGCCCAGCACGCGGTGGCCCTCGGCCAGCGCGCCGATCGTCAGGCCGTTCCAGGCGGTGAGGATCTTGTCGTCGAGTCCAGGCTTCACGCGCGTCTCCCGAGCCTCATACAGCTTGCGACGCGCGGCCTCGAGGGTCTGCTCGAGCTGCTGCGGCGTGATGTGGAGATGCGCTGCCACGGCGGCGAGCGGGTGCGGTGCGTTGGGAATGCTCTTGCCTTCCCAGTTCCCGGCCAGCGTGATGTCGTAGTAGGCGTTGAAGCGTCGCGCCTCTTCTTTATTCAAGACCTCGGCGACCTGCTGCGGCGTCCAGACGAAGAACTTGCCTTCCTCGCCCTCCGAATCGGCGTCGGTGGACGAGTAGAAGCCGCCCTCCGGTCCCGTCATCTCGCGCAGGATGTAGTCGAGCGTCTCGGTCGCGACGCGCCGGAAGAGCTCGTCGCGCGTGACCTGGTAGCCCTCGAGGTAGGCCTTGGCCAGCAGCGCGTTGTCGTAGAGCATCTTCTCGAAGTGGGGCACGAGCCAGCGTCGATCGGTCGCGTAGCGGCAGAAGCCGCCGCCGATCTGGTCGTACATGCCGCCCCGCGCCATCGCCTCGAACGTCTTGCGGGCCATGGCGAGCGCGTCGGGTTCGGCAAAGCGACGGTAGAGCCGCAGGAGCAGACCGAGCCCGACCGAGGGCGGGAACTTGGGCGCGCCCCCAAAGCCGCCGTCGCGGGCGTCGAACTCCTGCCGGTAACCGTCGAGCGCCAGTCTCAGCTCCGCCACGCCGACGGCGAGCGGTGGCCCCAAGGCTCGCTGCCGACGCAGTTGCTCGGCGAACTCGCCGGCCCGCCAGCGCAGCGCCTGCCGGTCCTCGCGCCAGGCGCGCGCGATCTCGCGGAGCAGGGTCGGGAACCCGGGCCGACCGTGCATGTCGGTCGGCGGGAAGTAGGTCCCGGCGAAGACGGGCTGCAGTTCGGGGGTCAGGAAGACGGTCATCGGCCAGCCGCCCTGGCCGCGGTTCATCGCCACGGTGGCCGCCATGTAGATCTCGTCGATGTCGGGGCGTTCCTCCCGGTCCACTTTGATGTTGACGAAATGTTCGTTCATCAGGGCGGCGGTGGGCTCGTCCTCGAACGACTCGCGCTCCATCACGTGGCACCAGTGGCAGGCGGAGTAGCCGATGCTGAGCAGGATCAGCTTGTCTTCGTCCCGCGCCCGCTTCAGCGCTTCCTCGCCCCACGGATACCAGTCCACTGGGTTGTGGGCATGCTGCAGCAGGTAGGGGCTCGTCGCCTGGATGAGCCGATTGGTGTGCTGAGGGGAAAGGCCGGTATCGCTCATCGGTCGAGCCGGGCTGGGGACCGAGCCCTAGCTCGGGCGCCTCTTTTGCAGCCGCAGGCGGCGGATCTCCGCGTGCTGTTCCCGGATCGCCTCCATCACCTTGTCCACAATCCCCTGCGCCGTGTCCCGAGTGCGTGGCCCGTCGGCAAACTCCGAATAGTCGACCGGCGTCCCAAAGCTGATGAAGATCCGCTGGCCGATGCGTGGGCGCGAAGCGCCGATCGGCAGCAGGTCCTGCATCCCGTCGATCGCCACCGGGATGATGCGGGGCCGCGTGGCCAGGGCGAGCAGTCCCGCTCCCGGACGGCCGTCTTCCACATCCCCGGTGCGGCTTCGTGTACCTTCCGGAAAGAGGATGATCGCCCCCTTGGGAAGCACCTCCATCATCTTGTGGAGTGCGTGCAGGTCGCGCCGGCCCGGCCGTACGGCGATGCAGCGCGTGTGAGTGGACCACCAGGCGATCAGCCGGTTCTTGAAGAAGTTCTCGCGCGCCGCCGGGTGCCAGGGAACGAGGTAGGGTTTGATCCACGACTTCGGATAGAAGGCCGCGGTTCCGATGGGGATGCTGTCGATCATCGACTGGTGGTTCGAGAGGAGCAGGGTGTTCGGCTGCTCGCCGACGTTCTTGCGGCCCAGAACGGTCGTGCGGTTCAGCACGTGAAAGAAGACCCAGGCGAACGCGACGGTGATGTTGGTGACAAGGTAGCTGGTGATGTGCCAGGCAATATTGGCGAGCCAGCCTGGACGCCCACGCGCCTGCGCCGTTACGGTACGGGCGTATCCGAGCACTCCACCGGGTTCAGCCATCGATACGTTCCGGGCCCCCCTTAAGGGTACGGTGGCCCGCCGACTCAGATGCGCTTCAGCTTCTTGACGGTCCGCGCGCCCTGCACGTTGCCGGTGTTCAGCGTCGACTGCGGCTCCACCAGCAGGACGTGGACCTCCTCCGGGGCGACGGGTAGGTGCTCCACGCCTCGCGGGATGATCGCCATCTCACCCTCGTCCAACCAGACGTCCCGGTCACGCAGCTTGATGAGCAGCCTGCCCTTAAGGACGAGGAAGAGCTCGTCCTCCGCTTCGTGGTGATGCCAGAGAAACTGGCCCTTGAGCTTGACCAGCTTGACGTGGCAGTCGTTTAGATCGCCGACGATCCGGGGGCTCCAGTGATCGCTGAACAGCGCGAGCTTGTCGACGAGGTTGATCTTCCCGACCACGGAGGTTCGCCTCAGGGTATTGGCGTGAGGCCGCGGCCGACGTTGAACAAAAGTCCGACCGTAGCGACGAACTGCTCTCCGCCGCCCAGCTCGTAGCGCGCTTCAGCGAACGGCATGAACGAGGTCAGCTTGAGTCTAGCTCCGCCCAACAGGTTCACACCGAACTCGCTACTGCTCCTGTCGACCGTATCGCCTTCCGCTTCGACCCTCACAGACGCCCGGGCCAGGTTGAGGCCGACACCGAGGTATGGCGAGACGGGGCTCGGGTTGGAGATCTTGTAAGCGAGGTTCGCGTTGGCCTCCCAGTAGTCGAACCCCTCTCCCTCTGGGAAGAAGTAGTCGAACGCTCCCGTCAGCTCGAGACCCGTGCCCCCCGGCACGCCCAGCACGACGCGGCCGCCGACGCCGAAGTCGGTGTCCTCGCCCCAGCTCCCTTGGCCGCCGAAGTCGAGCTGCGCGAATAGGGAGCCAGGGAAGAACAAGACGGTTGCTGTAATAGCGAGTATCGCGCGTTTCATCAGCTGTCTCCTCCGTTGGACGCTCGCGGTGGTCAGGAAGATCACGGACCTGGGATCGCCGCGTCAAGGGCGCTCGGCCTGGCTGGGTAGGCCGTGTGGCCGATCCTGGGGGTGGGCCGTAAGTTGGTGCCGCTCACTCGATCCTGCAGAAAGGCACAACGCTGGAGGCATGAGATGCTCGGCCGCTTTTCCCGCGCGAAACTTGTCGCGCTCGCCCTTGCCTGGGCGGCGACGCCCCTCTCCGCCCAGATCGACCCCGGTCTGCTCGCCGGCATGCAGGCCCGCTCGATCGGGCCGGCCGGCATGAGCGGCAGGATCACCGACCTGGAGGCCGTGGTCTCGAACCCGGAGGTCATCTACGTCGGGACGGCCACGGGCGGCGTCTGGAAATCCGTCAACGCCGGGCTCACCTGGGAGCCGATCTTCGACGATCAGCCGGTTCACAGCATCGGCGCGGTGTCGGTGTACCAGGCCAGCCCGGACATCGTCTGGGTTGGGACGGGCGAAGGTAACCCGCGCAACAGTGTGTCCGTGGGTTACGGCGTCTACAAATCGATGGATGGCGGTCGCAGCTGGAGCCAGCTTGGCCTCGAGAAGACGGAGCGGGTCCACCGCATCCTCCTGCATCCGACGAACCCGGACGTCGCCTATGTCGGGGCTCTCGGTCGTGAGTGGGGGGAGAACCCGGAGCGCGGCCTGTTCAAGACCGAGGACGGAGGGAAGAGCTGGCAGAAGATCCTCTATGTCGACGAGCGCACCGGGGTCGCCGACGCGGAGATGGACCCGACG
>CAYFXF010000014.1:19492-20115 GCA_964347085.1 uncultured Gemmatimonadota bacterium
AACAAGCTGATCGTTGCCATGTGGGATTATCGGCGCTGGCCCTGGTTCTTCCGCTCGGGCGGCCCGGGCTCCGGTCTCTACCTCACGGTTGACGGGGGTCGCAACTGGAAGCGGCTGAGCTCGGCCGACGGGTTGCCCGAGGGCGACCTGGGCCGTATCGGGCTCGCCATTGCGCCGTCGAACCCCAGCATCGTGTACGCGCTGATCGAGGCGGACGAGAACGCGCTCTACAAGTCGGAGGATGGCGGCTACAGCTGGGCGAAGACGGGCGCGAGTCGGAACTTCGGGAATCGTCCCTTCTACTACTTCGACCTGCGGGTCGACCCTAAAGACCCGAACCGCGTGTACAGCCTGTGGTCGCAAGTGAGCGTCTCCGACGACGGCGGCGAGAGCTTCGAACGGCTGACGCGGTTTCGCGCGGTCCACTCCGACCATCATGCGATGTGGATCAATCCGAACGACCCGGCCCACATTATCGAGGGGAACGATGGCGGCGTTTACGTGAGCCACGACCGCGGCGTGACCTGGCGCTTCGCCCGCAACCTTCCGCTCGCGCAATTCTACCACATCAACGCGGACATGGAGACGCCGTACAACGTCTATGGCGGCATGCAGGACAACGG
>CAYFXF010000014.1:20125-28054 GCA_964347085.1 uncultured Gemmatimonadota bacterium
AGCCAGCAGGGGTACCTGAGGCGCTGGGACCTGCGTACGGGCGAGCGCAAGGACATCCGGCCCGCGCACCCGGACGGAGTCGAGTTGCGCTTCAACTGGAACGCGGCGATCGCGATCGATCCGTTCGACCCCAACACGGTGTACTACGGCAGCCAGTTCGTCCACAAGTCGACCGATCGCGGCGAGTCGTGGACGATTATCAGCCCCGACCTGACGACGAACAATCAGGAGTGGCAGAAGCAGGCCGAGAGCGGCGGTCTGACGCCTGACGTGACCGGGGCGGAGAACTTCACTTCGATCCTCACCATCGCGCCCAGTTCGCTCGAGCCCGGCGTGATCTGGGCCGGCACCGACGACGGGCGCGTGCACGTCACACGTGACGGCGGCGCGACCTGGGCCAGCGTCGAGCGCAGTGTTAAAGGCGTCCCGGCGAACACCTGGGTGCCGCACATCGAGCCCTCCAAGTTCGACCCGGCCGCCGCCTTCATTGTGTTCGACAACCATCGGCGCTCCGACTGGACGCCCTACGTCTACAAGACCACGAACTACGGCCGCAGCTGGAGGAGCCTGGCCAGCCACGATATCTGGGGCTATGCGCTCGTGCTCGAGCAAGACCCGGTGAAGCAGGATCTCCTCTTCCTGGGGACGGAGTTCGGCCTCTACTTGAGCCTGGACGGCGGCGCCCGCTGGATGAAATGGACGCACGGGTTTCCCACCGCCTCGGCGATGGCGCTGCACCTGCATCCGCGCGAGCACGACCTGGTGATCGGCACGCACGGGCGCGCCACCTACATCCTGGACGACATCCGGCCGCTGCGCTCGCTCACGCCAGAGCTTCTGGCCAAGCCGATTCACCTGTTCCAGCCCCCCGACGCGCAGCAGTACCGCGTGAAGCAGACCGGCGCCTCGCGCTTCCCTGGCCACGGCGAGTTCCGCGGCGCGAACCGACCCTACGGCGCGCTGATCACATACTCCCTGAACGTGGAGGGGCTGCCGCGCGTCGACGAGGACGGAGCCGGAGCAGAGAGCCCGGCAGGCCGCGCCCGCCGGCGCCCCTTGACGGCCAGCGGCGAGGACGACGAGCCCCGTGAGCCGCAGGTCACGATCGAGATCAGCGACGCTCGGGGCCAGGTGATCCGCACCTTCGAGGCTCCGGCGAAGCTCGGGGTGAACCGCGCCGTCTGGGACCTGCGGCACGACGTGTTCAAGCGGCCGCGCTCCCGGGAACCGTCGTTCTTTGAGCCCTCCGGGCCGGAGGCGTTGCCCGGGACCTACGGCGTGCAGATCAAGCACGGCGACCTCGAGGCCGCGGGTGAGGTGCGCGTGTTGGCCGACCCGCGCTTCGACATCCCGCGCGTCGAGCGCGAGGCGAAGTTCGCGGCGATTATGCGCGCGGGCGCGCTACAGGAAGTGGCGACCGAGGCGATCGAGCGGGTCCGCACCACGCGGGACGAGATCGACGAGGTGCTGAAGCGGGCGCGTGAGGTGGGGGAAGGTGAAGCTGTGACGAAGGGGACCGATGGGCGGGGCGCCGACCGCGCGCTCACGAAGGCAGGCCGCGATCTGAAGCGGGCGCTTAGCGAGTTGGAAATGCGCCTCCGGCTGCCACTGGACGCCAAGGGGATCCAGCGAGACACCGGCGCCTACGCGCGCGTCTCCTACGTGGTGCGCTCGCTCGCCTCATCCTGGGACGCCCCTACACCGGCCCAGCTGGTCTATCTGCAGCAGGCGGAGGCGCAGCTCGAGGAGGTCGTCGCCGAGGTAAACCGAACCTTCGCCGACGATGTGGCCGGGTTCCGCCGTCAGGTCGAGTCGGCGGGGATCGAGTTCCTCAAGCCGCGCGAGGCGCTGGAGATTCCGGAGCGCTGAGGTTCGTCAGAACCCCGGCCCCACGTTGAAGGTTACGCCGCCGGTCAGCACGACCTGCTCGCCGCCGCCGAGTTCCACTCGGACCTCGACAAAGGGCTGCGCGGTGCCGGTGAACCGGATGCCGCCGAGCAGGTTGAGGCCGAGGTCGGTGTCCGACACATCTTCGACCAACCCCCCGCTATCGAGTTCGACGTGGGCGATATTGAAGCCGGTCCCGACGTAGGGAACGATCACCACGCTTTGGACCGGTATCAGGTAGGCGATGTTGGCGTTGATCTCCCAATAGTCGACGGGGCCGTCGGGAAAGAAGAAATCGAAGCTCCCGATCGCCTGTAACGGGATCGTCTCGACGGGTAGCCCCACGGTGACGCGCGCTCCCAGACCCCAGTCGGCGTCATCAGCCCAACTCAACTGGCCTCCCAGATCCACCTGGGCGCGCGCGAGGCTGGGTGACAGGGCGAGTAGTGGGACGGTCAGGACAAGCGCCAGCTTTCTCATCATCCTCCACCTCCTCCGATTGGCGACGCAGCCCAAACTGCCGCGCCAGGGGCGGCCTCGTCAAGCGCTGGGGGGGGTTGGGTGTTTGGGGAGGGGGGGTTGACAGGGGGGGTGCGGGGGGCTATTGTTGTCAGTAACAACTAACTGGGAGCCCTCAATGCCGGCGACTCCTTTAGCTCGTTCCGACCCTCGACTCGATCGCGACGCCGCCCAGCTCCACCGGGCCCTCTCCGGGCTCCTCCGCGTCTTCCAGTTCCGTGATCGGGACCGCATCTGTTGCCACGACATCTCGGTCACTCAGTGCTGGGCGCTGGAGGCGCTGGTGCGCGCCGGCCCGCTCACGCTCAACCAGCTGGCCGGCGAGCTCTACCTCGACAAGAGCACGGCCAGCCGGGTGGTGCGGACGCTGGAGCGCAAGGGATACCTGAGCCGCGCACCTCACCCGCTGGACGGCCGGGCGGTCCAGCTACGGCTCACCCCGGCAGGGCGCGGGCTGCACGAGCGAATCGAGGCCGAGATCCTGGCGGGCGAGCGCCGCCTGCTGGCCGAGTTCGATCACGAGGTGCGCGAGGCGATGACGCAACTGATCGCCCAGCTAGCGCAGGCGGCCGCCGCGCGGGTGGTCGCTCGCGGTGGGGTCTGCTGTGCGGTCGAGAAGTTGCCGGATCAGTCAACGAGGAAGTGTGAGTGTAGCTGAAAGGCCAGAGAGGTTTAGAGATCATGAAAGAGCGAGCTGATGTGCGTGAAGCGGTGCGCGAGCGGTATGCCGCGGCCGCGCGAGAGGCGGCGCGTAACCGCGCAGCCAGTTGTTGCGGGCCGGTCGAATGTTGTGGAACCGAGGAGCAGAACGTGATCTCGCAGGATCTCTACGCGGCGGAGGAGCTCGCGAAGATCCCCGAGGGTGCGGTGTTGGCCTCGCTGGGTTGTGGCAATCCCGCCGCGCTCGCCGAGCTCGTGCCGGGCGAGGTGGTGCTGGATCTCGGTTCGGGCGGTGGTATCGATGTGCTGCTTTCGGCACGCCGTGTGGGACCGACGGGGAAGGCTTATGGACTCGACATGACCGACGAGATGTTGGAGCTGGCGCGCCGGAACCAGCGCGAAGCGGGGGTCACGAACGCGGAGTTCTTGCAGGGGACGATCGAGAAGGTCCCGCTGCCGGATGCGAGCGTTGACGTGATCATCTCGAACTGCGTGATCAACCTGTCCCCGGACAAGGATCGCGTTTTCCGAGAGGCGATCCGGGTGCTGCGGCCCGGCGGTCGTTTCGCCGTCTCCGATTTAGTGGTTCAGGGGCGCATGCCACCGGAGTTGAAGCGGAACATCGAGGCCTGGAGCGGATGTGTCGCCGGAGCGCTGGAGGAGGACGAGTATCGGGCCAAGTTGGCGGCCGCTGGATTTCGCGACATCGAGGTCGAGATCACGCGGGTCCACGAGCTTCCGGAAGTGCGCGAGCTGGGGCGCGCGTTCGGGATCGAGGTCGAGGATAGCTGGCTGGCCGAGGGACGTCTCTGCTCCGCCTTCATCCGCGCCGTCCGCCCCACCTGACCCCAGATCGTCTCCCGCTTGCGAGGTAGCCGCGCCAGCTTCTAGACTGGCGCGGTTCAGCCGTCCGAGCGAAGCGCCTGCTCAGGGCGGATCGCGACCGCTTGCCGGGTCAAGGAGATCTGAGGATGACATCGCTCTCTACACTGTTCGTGCTCGCCGCCGTACAGGCTGCGCAGCCTGTACGGCTGGTCGTGAGTCCCGACTCGTTCGCGCTCGCCGTTGATGCGATCCGGGTGGTGCGGGTCGGGTTGCTCGACGCGGACGGGGAGCGGCTGGAAGGTGTTCCGATCCACTGGATGTCGTCGAACGTGGAGGTGGCGACGGTGGATCAGGCGGGGCGGGTCACGGCGCGCCGGCCGGGCACGGCCGAGATCTTGGCGGTGAGCGGCCGCCTACACGCGTTGGCCGTCGTCACCGTTCCACAACCGCCGCCGGCCGCATTGAAGCTGGGGTTCCCAGTGGATCGCCTCTACGCCGGGACGAGCGCGCCGCTCGCCGTGAGGGCGGTGAGCCGCTTCGGCGATGAGATCGAGTCGGCGTCGCTGACCTACGAGAGCCGCGCGCCGGCTGTGGCGACGGTGGATGAGTTGGGCCGGGTGTACGGCGTGCGGCCGGGCCTGGCGCTCATCCGGGCGAGCGCCGGCACTGCGCTGGCGCAGCTGAACGTGCGGGTCGTGGCGAACCCGCTCGTCGACTACGCGGTCCGCCCGCAGCGTACCACGGTGCGCACCGGCGATGTCGTCCGCTTCGCCGTGCACGCCCGTACCGGGGCGGGCGCCGAGATCACGGGACTCGCGCCCGCCTGGCTGGTGAGCGGGTCGGGCGCGGAGATCGAAGCGGAGGGCTCCGAAGGCGTGTTCGTTGCGGAGCGGCCGGGCGTGTATCAGGTAACTGCCTTGATTGGCCGCGATCTAGTGCGCAGCGCCACGATCCAGGTGGTCGAGCGGCGGTCGGCGGCGCGACTGATCGAGCTGGGCCGCGGTCCGATCACAACCCACCACTCGGGCGACACCTGGGCCTTCGAGGGCGTCGATGGTCGCGACTATGCTTACGTCGGAACGTACTGGCACGACTGGATGATGGTGTTCGACATAACGGATCCCGCCGGGCCGGTGCTCACCGACTCGGTCCAGGTGGACGCGCGGCGCATCAACGACGTGAAGATCCACCCCAACGGCCGGATCGGGATCATCACCCGCGAGGGCGCCTCGAGCCGGCGTAACGGGATCGTGATCCTGGATCTTGCCGAGCCTGCCCACCCGGCCATCCTGTCCGAGTACACCGAGACGGTGACGGGCGGCGTTCACAACGTCTGGATCCGCGGCGATCTGAATCTCGTCTACGCCTGCCACAACGGTACGTCGGACCTCCATATCATCGATATCTCCGACCCGGCCAATCCGCGTGAGCTGGGCCGTTGGGGCCTGCCGAAGCAGAACAAGCAGCTCCACGATGTGATCGTCCAGGACGGCTACGCTTACCTGTCGTACTGGGATGACGGGATCGTCATGCTCGACGTCGGGGCCGGCACGCACAGCGGCGCACCGACGCAGCCGACTGTGGTGAGCCAGTTCAAGTACCCGATTGGCAACACCCACGTGGCCTGGCGGCACGGCCGCTACCTGTTCGTCGGGGACGAGATCTTTCCGCGCGGTTGGAACGCGGACGCGCCGATCGAGGCGCGCGGGTACATCCACGTACTCGACTACGCGGATCCGGAGACGCCGCGCGAGGTGGCCCGTTACGAGGTCCCGGAGGCTGGCGCTCACAACGTCTGGGTCGAGGACGACAAGCTGTATGTGGGGTACTACCAGGGTGGTCTGCGTGTCGTGGACATCTCGGGCGAGTTGCGCGGCGACCTCTACCGGCAGGGACGTGAGATCGCCATGATCAAGACGGCCCATGCGGAGGCCATGGTGCCGAACTGGCCGATGGCCTGGGGCGCCCAGATCTTCAAAGGCAACATCATCACCTCGGACTTCAACTCGGGACTCTGGATCACGCGACTTGAGGAACCGCCGGCCTTAATACCGTGACCGACGTCGCGATCCGCTGGCTGGCCTGGGCCGGCCAGCGCCAGAGGCCCAGGCGCCGCCGCCCCTCCATCCTCCAGCCGCTGGCCGTGTGGATCGCCCTGTCGAACGGTGTGGGGCTCGCTTCGCGTGCCGCCGCGCAGGAACCCGCGGACACGGCAGCTGCACCCGACACCGTCTTCACGCTAGAAGAGATCAGCGTCCGCGTGGCACGGCCCGTTGCCACGGCGGGCGGTGCGAGCGCGATCACCGCGCGACTCGACTCACTCCGCACGCCGCCTTCACCGACCCTCGAGGATGTGCTGCGTGAGATGCCGCTCGTTCTCGTTCGCGAGAACTCGCGCGGCGAGGCGCAGCCGACCGTGCGGGGCATGGAATCCCGGCGCATCGCCGTGCTGGTCGACGGCGTGCCGATCACACTGGGCTGGGATGACCGCGCCGACCTCTCGGTCGTCCCGCTCAGCGCCGCGCGCGAGCTCACGCTGGTGCGGGGGCTCTCCTCGGTGCTCCACGGCCCCAACGCGGCAGGCGGCGTGGTGCTGATCGGCATCGCCGACGGGCCGATCCGGGCGCCCCGCTCCCGGCCGCTGCAGCTCACCGTGGGCGTCGACCACTTGGGCAACACCGCCGCGGCGCTCGGATTGGCTGGCGTCTTGCGCGGCGACGCGGGCGACCTGCTACTGCGAGCGGGCGGCGGCTATCGTGACCGATCGGGCGTTCCATTGCCGAGCAACGTGCAGGAGGCCGTGGCCGGCGCGGATGACGAGCGGCTGAACAGCGACCTGCAGCACGCGAACGGCTACGTCGTCGCGCGTTACCAGGATCACGACGGTCCCTGGGTCGCGCTCTCGTCGTTCGGCTTCCTGGCCGAGAAGGGGGTGCCGCCCGAGTTGCACATCGCGGAGCCGCGGCTCTGGCGCTACCCGCGCGCGTCGCGTTGGGTGACCGCGCTGTCGGCGGGGAGCGGCTGGCAAGGAACGCCGTGGGGCGAGGGCGATCTGGAGCTTAGCCTCGGCCTCGACTTCGGCGAGACGGAGATCGACACGTACGAGAGCCTGGCCTACGACGTGATCGATGGCGGAGAGTCCGGAGACGACCGAACGCTTTCGCTGCGTCTGCTCGGCGATCACACGCTGAGCCACGGCATACTTCGTGGCGCTCTCACGCTGGCGGAGACCCGTCACAAGGAGCTCATCGAACCCGACGAGCGCGCCACCTACCGCCAACGTCTCTGGAGCTTCGGCCTCGAGGCGGAGCAGCCATTCCTGGCCGGGGATGGCGGAGCGCCGCGCGCCCGGGTGAGCCTGGGCGCGAGCATCGACGGCGCCGACACACCCGAGACGGGCGGGCGAACGCCGCGCGACGCGATCTGGGCCTGGGGGGCGCGCGCCGGCGGCACGCTCGCGCTGCGTGATGGGAACGTGCTGCTGAACGGCGGCCTGAGCCGCCGCGTCCGCTTCCCGGCGCTGCGCGAGCTCTATTCAGGCGCGCTCGGCAAGTTCGTCGTGAACGAGAACCTCGATCCCGAGGTGCTCATCGTCGCCGAGTTCGGCGTGACGGCGGGCCTGGGACCCGTCGAGCTCCAGGCCGTCTCCTTCTTCCAGCGGCTCGCCGACGCGATCGTCCGCGTCGGCCTGGGCGACGGGCGACTTCAGCGTCAGAACCGGGACGAGATTCGTAGCCTCGGCCTGGAGCTGCTCGCCAGCTACCGCTGGCGCCGCCTGTCGCTGAGCGGGGATCTGACGCTCCAGGACGTGGCGCTCCGCGATCCCTCAGCGCCCGATGCGCAGCTCCAGCCGGAGTACCAGCCGTCGATCAACGCGGGCCTGGGCGCCTCGGCCCCGTTGGCGCTCGGCGTCTGGGGGTCGGTGCGCGCCCGGCACGTGGGACGGCGCTATTGCGTGAATCCGGATCTGGAGCGGGCGGTTCGCCTGAGCGCCGACACCTGGCTCGACCTCGAGCTGGGCCGAGGTCTCAGCCTGGG
>CAYFXF010000014.1:28064-34484 GCA_964347085.1 uncultured Gemmatimonadota bacterium
TGTCGGGCGCCGGCTGGAAGCGACGCTCGCGCTGGATAACTTCACCGACGCCGCCGTCTTCGATCAATGCGGACTGCCGCAGCCGGGCCGGCTGCTGCGACTACAGGTGCGCCTGTTCTGAGCCCCGGGCGCGAAGCGAGAGGTAGAAGATGTCAGAAGCTGAGCATCGCAGAGAGCCCAAGTACCTGTTTCGGCCCGTCGAGGCCTATCTCCTGCCACGCATGGCGGCGCGGCTGCCGGGTTGGGTGCTCCCCGATCACCTGACGGCGCTCGGTTTCCTTGCCGCGCTCGGGATCGGCGTCTGCTACGCCCTGTCCGGCTCCGGCGCCGGCTTCCTCTGGGCGGCGAACCTGCTCTGGGTGGTGAACTGGGTGGGCGACAGTCTGGACGGCACGCTGGCGCGGGTCCGCCGCATCGAGCGGCCGCGTTACGGGTATTACCTCGACCACATCGCCGACATGTTCGCGGTCGCCGTCATCTGTATCGGGTTGGGCTTCTCGCCCTACCTGCTCCTCTCCGTGGCGCTGGCGATGCTCATGGCGTACTACCTGATGTCGATCAACGTGTATCTGGAGACTTTCGTGCTGAAGACCTTCCAGTTCGGCTACGATTACATCGGTCCCACGGAAGTCCGCGTCATCCTGATCCTGGCCGGGAGCGCCCTGGCCCTAGGTTTTGAGCCCGTGCTCGAGCTGAAGGAGGTGCCGTTCGGCACCCTGGATCTCTTGGGTCTGATCGGCGTGGCCGTGATGGTGCTCTTGCTGCTTCGCCGGATCGTGCGAAATCTCGCCCAGCTGGGGAAGCTGGAGCCGCCCAACGTGGTCAAGTCGCCGTAATGCCCCGCGGCGCTAGCGTATGCGGCCCGCGGATCGCTCGACAGTCGACCGCTGTGGCCGAACCAGGAGATGGGAATGGAGCGACGTATGCCGGTCCTGCTGTCAATACTCGCGTGCGCGGCGCTCGCCGCGGGAGCCTGTTCGAACTCCAACGAGCCGGAGCCCGATCCGGGTGATACCAACACCGGCCAGCCGCAGCTCGCGGTCGAGGTGGTGGCCGGCGGTCTGAGCAGTCCCCTTTACCTGACCGCACCGGCCGGGGATTCGCGCCTCTTCGTGGTAGAGCAGCCGGGCCGGGTGCGGATCATCGAGGCGACGCAGCTCTTAGGGGCTCCGTTCCTCGACATCACGGACCGCGTCCGAAGCGGGGGCGAGCGGGGGCTCTTGAGCATCGCCTTCCACCCCGACTACGCGTCCAACGGCTTCTTCTACGTGAGCTACACGGACGGTAACGGCGACAGCCGGATCGAGCGGTACTCGGTGAGCGCCGACCCCGACCTGGCAGACTCGGGGTCCGCCAAGCTCATCCTCCAGGTCGAGCAGCCGTTCTCGAACCACAATGGTGGTCTCATCCTCTTCGGCCCCGACGGGATGCTCTACTTCGGGCTGGGCGACGGGGGCAGCGGCGGCGATCCGCGGGGCCACGGCCAGGATCGCAGCACACTCCTGGGTGCGATCCTGCGTATCGATGTCGATGGCGGCGACCCCTTCGCCGTGCCGTTCGACAACCCGTTCGTCGGCAACCCAAACGCGCGGGACGAGATCTGGGCCTACGGGCTGCGGAACCCGTGGCGCTTCGCCTTCGACCGTGAAGCGGGACAGCTGTATATCGCCGACGTGGGGCAGAACGCTTGGGAGGAGATCGACGTGGTCTCAGCGTCTGCCGCCGGCCTCAACTTCGGTTGGAACGTCATGGAGGGCGCTCACTGCTTCAACAGCGACTCGTGCGACCAGAGGGGCCTCGTGTTGCCCGCCGTCGAGTACGGACACTCGCAAGGCTGCTCGGTCACCGGCGGTTACGTGTACCGTGGGAACGCGGTGCCGCAGGTCCGCGGCCACTACTTCTACTCGGACTTCTGCCGCGGCTTCCTGCGCAGCTTCCGCTTCAGCGGCAGCTCCGTGAGCGACGAGCGCGAGTGGAGCGTCGGAGATCTCGGTAATGTGCTCTCATTCGGTGAGGGCGCCGACGGCGAGCTCTATATCCTATCCGGAAACGGTCGGGTCTATCGCCTGGTCGCCGCATCGGGCTGACTCGGCCCCGAGCCGCACGCAGCTCCGACACAGCCTGCCCCGCTCAGAGCAGCGCTCGCACGTAGCCGCCGTCGATCTGGATCGTCGTGCCGGTGATGTAGGCGGCACGCTCGGAGGCGAGAAAGGCGACGAGGTCGCCGAGCTCCTTCGGGTCACCCATTCGGCCGCTCGGGATCCCGCCGACCATGGCGGCCATTATCTTGTCCACGCTCGTATTCGACTGTGCGGCCCGTTCCTCCGCCAGCTCTTTCACCCGGTCGGTGGCCATATAGCCAGGACAGACGACGTTCACCGTGATGCCATCCTGGGCAAACTCCTCGGCGACGGTCTTGGCGAACCCGACCACCCCGGGTCGGGCGGTGTTGGAGAGGATCATGCTGGGGAGCGGCGACTTCACCGACACCGAGGTAAGGCAGATGATCCGGCCCCAGCGGTCGCGCCTCATGTAAGGGATCGCGGCCTGGGCGAGCCGGATCGTGCTCAAGAGGCTCAGTTCCAGCGCCTCGCCCCACGCCTCGGGTGGCGTGCTCACGCTCGTCGTCGCCGGTGGCCCGCCGGCGTTGCACACCAGTATGTCGAGCTTGCCGAACTGGCTGACGGTGGCCTCCACGAAATCGCGCGGCCCGCTCGGCGTGGAGAGGTCGCACGGGAAGGCGAAGATGTCGCGTCCCGACGCCCGGTTGAGGGCGAGCCCAGTGCGCTCGAGTCGCTCTTGATCGCGAGCGCAGATCGCCACGCGCGCGCCCTCGCGCGCCAGCGCCCAGGCGATCGCCTTGCCGAGGCCGCTGCTCGCGCCGCCCACCGCCGCGACTCTGCCTTCAATGCCGAGATCCATCGGGGTACCTCCACCAACCCGGCGCCTGGCGAGGCGCCGTCCTGCGAATCGTCTCTCTGTACCGGTAGCCGCGAACCTGAGGGGCGCGCGCGCGGCGCGCAAGTATGCGCAGCACCGGAACCGCGTGTCCGATTTCGCCTCGGACCTGTTGACATCGGCGTTCCGCGACCGGACACTAGCCGGGTGGACCCGGGCCCCGACTCAGGAGCCGCTGATGAAGCTGAGTGACGGACTCTTCGCCGCCGCCGCCGTCCTAGGGCTGGCGCTGTTCGTGGGCTTCTACGCGTCGGCGTTCCCCGCCGCGTCGATCGAACTCGAGCTGTCGCGCAGCGCGATCCAGGCGCGGGCGGACGAGTACCTCCGCGAGGCTGGGGTCGAGCCGGACACCTTCGAGTCGACGCTGACCTTCGAGGTGGATGGAAGCGCCGCGGTCTTCCTGCAGCGGAACCTGGGTCTGGAAGCGACCTCCCGCTTCGCGCGCGAGCGGCTGCCGCTCTGGAACTGGCGTGCCCGCTGGTTCCGATCCGGCGAGAAGGAGGAGTTCTTACTGCGGCTGGCGCCGGACGGAGAGCCGCTGCGCTATCGGCACGCGATAGCGGAGGCGGCGGCGGGCGACTCGATCAGCCAGGACTCGGCCCTCGCCCTCGCGGTCGACTTCGCCACCCGCCGGCTGGGCGCCCAGCTGTCGGACTGGCGTCTGGAGGACCGCTCGACTCAGGCTCGGGACAATCGGCTCGATCACAGCTTTACCTGGGAGCGCGTCGGCTCCGACATCGAGTGGAGGCCGGAGGAGCCCGAGGCGGGCGCCGCGACGCTTCGACTCGTGGTGCAGGTCGATGGCTCCGAGATCGGTGGTTTCAGCCACTATCTGGACGTGCCGGAGCGGTTCCTGCGTGAGCAGAGCAAGGAAACTTCGCTCGGCACCCTGTTGGGCCTCGCGAGCCTCGGCCTCGGACTCGCTTTCGTCGTCGCCGCTCTGATCCTCGCCATTATGCTCTACAAGCGAGACGAGATCCGCTGGCGCCCCGGCCTCAAGGTGGGCGGCCTACTGGCTCTGGTGATCTTGCTCTCCGGCTGGCTGAGCTTTCCGCTCTTCAAGTCTCAATACGTCACCGAGATCCCCTTTACGATCTACGCGGCTATCGGGCTGCTCGGTGCCGTCGTCGTGGGTCTGCTCCTCGGTCTGGCCGTCTGGGTCACGACCGCGGCCGGCGAATCGTTGGCGGCGGCAAGCTTCCCAGGCGGGCTACGCGCCTTCCGCGACTGGGTGAGCGGCCGCTGGTTCACGCGCTCGGCGGCGGCCGAGGTGTTGCGCGGCTACGCCGTGGGCCTCGCCTTTCTCGGCTACATCACCGCCTTCTACCTCTTGGGCACGCGCTATCTGGGCGTTTGGCTGCCGGCGGACAGCCCGCACAGCCAGCTACTGAGCATGTACCTGCCCTGGCTCGTGCCGCTGCTCATCGCCTCGCAGGCGGCGATCAGCGAGGAGGTGATCTATCGACTGTTCGGGGTGAGCTTCGTCAAGCAGTATCTGAAAGTCACGTTCGTGGCCTTGCTGATCCCTGCCGCGATCTGGGCCTTCGCGCATTCCACCTACCCGGTGTATCCGGTGTACGTGCGCGGAGTCGAGCTGACCATCGCGGGCATGGTTTTCGGTTGGGTCTTCCTGCGTTACGGGTTGGTGGCGATGTTCGTCGCTCACTATGCGATCGACGCGATCCTCTTGGCGATGCCGCTCTTGCGGTCGGGCGGCGGATCCTACCTGGGCTACGGGCTGGCCGCGCTCGCCTGCGCCGCGTTACCCCTGGTCGTTCCGGCCGTAGTCCTCATCCGTCGGTCAGCGGCGGTCAGCGGTTCGGCCCAGCCCTGACCCTTTCGGCTCTGCTAGAGGAGGGCGCTCAGAGCCGCTCCGCCAGGCGGCGCTCGACGGTCTTCAGCGCTTCGATCCGTGCGTACAGCTTCGAGTTGGCGGGGATGATCGTCCAGGGCGCGTAGGCCGTGCTGGTGCGGCGGAGCATCTCGTCCACCGCCACCCGGTAGGTGTCCCAACTCTCCCGGTTACGCCAGTCGTCGTCGCTGATCTTCCAACGTTTGTGTGCGATGCGCTGCCGTTGCTTGAAGCGGCGCAACTGCTCTTCGGCGTCGATGTGTAGCCAGAACTTGATCAGCACCGCGCCGTAGTTCACAAACTGCTCCTCCATCGCGTTGATCTCGCGGTAGGCTCTCCGCCACTCCGCCTCCTGCGCGAAGTTCTCCACCCGCTCCACCAGGACGCGGCCGTACCAGGAGCGATCAAAGATCACGACCTTGCCCGCCGGCGGTATCTCGCGCCAGAAGCGCCAGAGATAATGTTGCGACCGCTCGAGGTCATTGGGCGCCGAGATCGGCACCACGCGATAGCCGCGCGGGTCCATCGCCTGGCAGAGCCGTCGGATATTGCCCCCTTTCCCGGAGGCGTCCCAGCCTTCGTAGACGATGATCAGCGGCAACTGCTCGAGATACGCCTGATATTGCAACTCCCGTATTCGGCGCTGGTGCCGCCTGAGGGCCTTGTCGTATTGGGCGCGGCTCAACGTACGCGTCAGGTCGACCCGGTCGAGCACCGCGGTCTCTTCCTGCGTCGGCGCCGGCGCGGCCGCCGACGCGGCGGCCTTCGCCTCGGCGGCCTTGACCCGTCGCTCCAGCGCGCTGATCACCGTCCGGAAGACCTTGACCGTGGCGAACCGCTCGTCGTGGGCTTCAACGACTGCCCAGGGAGCGTAGGCGCTGTCGGTCCGGGCCAGCATCTCCTCGACGGCGTCGAGGTACTTGTCGTATCGCTTGTGTCGCTTCCATTCCTGCCCGCTCACCCGGGCGGCTAACGTCGGCTTCTTCTCCAGCGCGCGGAACCGTTTGGCCTGCTCTTTTTTCGAGATGTGGAGGAAGAACTTGAGCAGGACGATCCCACCCTCGTTCAAGTTCCGTTCGAACGCGTTGATCTCGCCGTACGCCCGCGACCATACCCTCTTCTTCACCAGCTTGGCCACCCGTTCCTCGAGCACGCGGCGGTACCAGCTCCCCACGAACACGCCAATCCGTCCCTCTCCGGGCGTTCTCACCCAGAAGCGCCAGAGAAACGGGCGCGCCTTGTCGGCTGGGGTCGGGGCGGCCATGGAGTGGACGTCGTAGCCGCGCGGGTCGAAGGTGAGGATGAGCTTGTTGGTCAGCGTCCCCTTGCCGGCGGCGTCCCAGCCCTCGAAGACGATGAGGGTGGGTATGCCGAGCTGGCGGGCGCGTCGCTGCAGTCGGCCGAGCTGGATCTCCAGCTTGGGGATCAGCTCTTTGTACTCCTGCTTCTTGAGCCGTCGGGTGAGATCGAGGGTTTCGAGCATCGAGCGCTCCTCATCGCGTGCGTGGTTTGGCTCGAAGGTGGGGTGTGGGGGTGGGGCGTGCAAAGGGGGGTCAGGGGGTCGGGCCGTGGCCGGGGTTGCGCGGGCCGGATCTTCGGTTTATATTCGG
>CAYFXF010000015.1:0-12122 GCA_964347085.1 uncultured Gemmatimonadota bacterium
GAGCAGGATGACCGGAACCGTGAAGCCCGTGATCCCGGACATTCGGTAGAGCCATGGTCTGACCTTTACTTGGTACGGCCCGATCTGAAGCGATGCGAGGGCCGGCAGCGCTTCGATCGTCTGTTCCGGCGACCAGCTGTCGGGGCCTTCGGACTGTCTTCCGGACTCGTCCAAGCGCTGCAGGAAGTAGCCGTTACGATGTAGCAGTGTGACGCCGACGATCGGCACCTCGAGATCGGCAGCAGAGCGCAAGATGTCGCCTGCCAGAACCCCGAGGCCGCCCGCATAGGTCGGTATCTGGGGCTCGAGCGCGATCTCCATGGAGAAGTACGCAATGCGCCGCTCGGCGTTCGTCGTCCTCACACGCTTTCCACCTCGTTAAACTCCGGCCGCTCCCGCAGCTAGCATCGATGCGATGACGTGGATCTAAGCGGCCAACAAGAGCGCCACGGGGAAGTCTGCCAGCAGATCACCGACCAATAGAGCAGGCGGGGCGGGCCCGGTGGGCGGCACGAAGGTAACTCCAGTCAGGGCATTGATCCAGCCCCCAGCCGCGAGGCCGGCCGGCAAGACGAGTTGGGTGTCCGACCAAACGCCGGTCCCGACCGGGGGTGCGCTCGACTGCGGGTCGAGCGAGCTGGCCAGCCGGGGCACCACGACGATGGCGGCCTCGTTTGCGCGCTGGCGCGCGAAGGCGAACAGCTGGGCGGCCGCCCGCCCGCGAGCCGTGAGTGGCTGGTAGTCACCCTCGCTGAACAAGCGTTGCTTGTCGCGGCGGGCCTGCAACGCGCGATGGAGGACGAAGAGTTTGAGGCGGTCGTCCTCCGGCGACTCGACCAGCTCCGCCACCAGCGCGTCACGCCTCGCCTGACCAAGGGGACGTGACAGTTCTTCCAGCAGCTTGATTCTCCGAGTGAAGTCCACGGGACGGCGGTTGTCCGGATCGACGAGGCTTAAATTCCACAGCTCGTCCCCTTGATAGATGTCAGGGGTCCCCGGGGCGCAGAGCTGGATCAGAATCCTCGATACCGAGTTCCAGAGGCCGGCGCGTCCGATCGTGCGCACGAAGCCAGCGAGGTCGGCCATGAAATCGGCCGACGCCGGTGCGAGGATCCCCTGCACGAAGCTTTGCAGCGCCGCCTCGAACTCGGCGTCCGGATCGACCCAGCTCGTCTGCGTCTTCGCCTCGCGGGCGGCCTTCTGCATGTAGGCTGCAACTCGCGCGCGCAGGTCGTTGGGCACAGACCCTCCGCTCTCGAGCGGCCACACGCCGACCAGCGTCTGATAGAGCAGGTACTCGGTGTTGCGGTCGGGCGCGAAGCGGCCGCGTACCCGGCGGCGGTGGACCCGGTTCATCAGGTGCCAGCGACGCAGGCGCTCACGCCACAGCTGCGGCAGCTCGGATATGACGTCGAGGCGAGCACGCAAGTCGGCGCTGCGTTTAGAGTCGTGTGTGCTGGTACAGAGTAGCCCACCCGACGGTTTGCGGGCGCGACGGGCGTTCGCCGCGTGAAGCGTCGCTTTGGCGTCGAGCAGCGGCGCTCCCGGGTCGCCACCCACCTCGTTACGCGAGGCCAGTGGGACGTGAAGGTAGAAGGCGGTGTCCTCGACGCCTTTCGCCGCGGCCGATGTCGTCGTCTGCTGAAAGCGGCCGACGAAGCGGACTCGCTCCTCGAGCTCTGGCTGGGCGAGCGCGGCGCGCCCGCCCAGCTGCACTATCTCGGCCAGGAATTCGAGCGCAGCCGGCGCGGCGCGCCCCCGGGCCCGCGTGCTGGCCAGCGCACTCGCAAGGACCTCGCGATCGGCGCTGCGGTGCGCGGCCTGCCTCGGATTGGCGTAGGTGCGGTACACCGGCAGGCAGGTCATCGTCTCGACCAGCGCCTCACGCAGCTCGTTCAACCCGGGTGCTGTGCCCGGCGCGCGGCGCTCCGCGATACGCTGAAGCTGCCGCGCAAGACGACGCGACTCCGCGCCGAGTTGCTCATCCAGCACCTTGCGCTTGCTGCGCAGCGCGGTCTCTGCGAAGCTGATGGTTCGGCGCGTGAAGCGACGATAGGTCTCCTCGATTGCCTCGAGACCGGCGGGAGCGATGAACAGATCCTCGACTTCCGCCAGGAAGTCGTAGCCCGTCGTACCGGCGACCGGCCACTCGGCGGGAAGCCGCTCCTCCCGGGCCAGTATCTTCTCGACGAACAGGGGGAACTCGCTATCGCTATCCGGGCGCAGCGCTGAGATCGCGGTTTGGAGTCGTGCTAGGTAGGCCGCGGGGTCGAAGAGACCGTCGATATGGTCGATGCGCAGGCCATCGATGATTCCCGCACGTATCCACGCTAGGATGCGAGCGTGCGTCGCGGCGAAGACCGTCGGGTCTTCCATGCGGACGGCCACCAGATGGCTGATGGTGAAGAAGCGCCGGTAATTGATCTCGCGGGCTGCACGCCGCCAGTAGGCCAGACGGTAGGCCTGGCCCGCCAGCAACCGACTGAGCGGCCGCGCGTCCCCGTTCCTCGGGTCGAAGGCAGCGACGGCAGACTCGAGCCGGCGGCGCACCGTTGGACGGTCGCGGCCGAGCGAGCCGAGGGCCAAGAGCGCGTCGGCCGCCTCGGACTCGCGCAGCGCCCCCAGGCGGGGCTCGGGACGGTGGCGAGGAGGGAGCGCCCGCAACCGAGCGACGATATCCGCGAGCGGTCGCGCTTCGCTCTGCTCGTCGGGCAAAGCACCCGTCGGATCGACCAGCGCACGATCGAGCACGAATGGCAAAGTGCCCGGGTCGACCGGGAAGCTTTGCTCGAAGTACTCGATGCGGAAGAGGCCGCCGCGATAGACCAGCCGGAGTTCACCGCGTCCGATCACCTGGGCGAGTCGGTCACCGAGCACGGGCAAGAAGATGCGCTGCGGTCGGGCGGCGTCCGGAGAGCCCCAGTCGATATCGAACCAGGTAGCGAAGCGCGAGCACGGCCCGTGGGTCAGCACTTCCTCCCAGTACGGGTTCTGGTGACCGGTCGCCATGTGGTTGGGCACGATGTCGAGGATCAGACCCATGCGATGGGAGTGTAGCTCGTCGGCCAGTGCGGCCAACTCATCCTCGCTGCCAAGCTCCGGGTTGAGCTTCAGTGGATCGACGACATCGTAGCCGTGACTGCTGCCCGAGCGCGCCTTGAGGATCGGCGACAGATAGACGTGGCTCACTCCGAGACGCGCTAGGTAGGGGGCGAGCGAGCGCACGTCCGACAGCCGAAAATCGCGGCTCAGCTGGATCCGGTAGGTGGCTGCAAGCGTCGTCATGCGCGCCGGTCGTTTCAGGCCTCTCTACAGGCGGCGCTCCGCCAGCCTGCGCAGTGCTGCGCTAAGTTGCGGGGATGAGGACCAGGCCGGCCAGCGGCGGAATATTCAAGTTGAGTGACTGCGGGTACCCGTGGCAGGCGACCGGCTCGGTCGCGAACGCCGGAGGTATTTCGTAGTCGCTGCCTCCGTAGTCGCGCGTGTCGCTCGATAGAGCGACACGGTAGTGTCCAGCCAGGGGGGCGCCGATCCGGTAATTCTCGCGCGGGACGGGTGTGAAGTTGAGTGCGACGATGAGATGCTCGTCAGCGGCGCGCCGTAGGTACGACACTACGGTGTTGTCGCGGTCGCTGCAGTCGACCCAGGCGAAGCCGTGCGGCTCGTGATCCTCGCGCCAGAGTGCGGGCCGGCGGTGGTAGAGCGCGCCGAGCTCGGTCAGGAAGCGGGCCAACCCAGTGCGCAGCGGGTCGTCGGCGAGGTGCCAGTCCAGGCTCTTGTCGTGGTGCCACTCGTTGTAGGAGGCCAGCTCGGCGCCCATGAACAGGAGCGGTTTTCCGGGCCGTGTGTACTGGTAGAGGTAGAGCAGCCTCAGGTTGGCAAACTTCTGCCAATCGTCACCGGGCATCTTGCTGAGCAGCGAGCCTTTGCCGTGCACGACTTCGTCGTGGGAGAGAGGCATGACGAAGCGCTCGCTGTACTCATACAACATGGCGAAGGTGAGCTGATCCAGGTGCCACCTGCGGTGGACCGCGTCCTTCTTGAAGAACTCCAGGGTATCGTGCATCCAGCCCATGTTCCACTTGAAGCTGAAGCCGAGTCCGCCCTCAGAAGTCGGCCGACTCACCCCCGGCCAGGCCGTCGACTCTTCGGCGATCATGAGGCAGCCTGGTTGTTCTTGCGCAACCACGTCGCTCAGACGCTTCAAGAAATCGACGGCCTCCAGGTTCTCCCTTCCACCGTAGATGTTCGGAGTCCATTCGCCTTCTTTGCGGCTATAGTCGAGGTAGAGCATCGAGGCGACGGCGTCGACACGTAGCCCGTCGACGTGGAATTCTTCCAACCAGTACAGCGCGTTGGCGGTTAGGAAGTTGAGCACTTCCTTGCGGCCGTAATTGAAGATGAGCGTCCCCCAATCGGGGTGCTCGCCGCGGTGTGGGTCCACGTGCTCGTACAGAGCGCTGCCGTCGAAGAGGCGTAGCGCGAAGTCATCCTTGGGGAAATGGGCGGGGACCCAGTCCAAGATCACCCCGATCCCGTGTTGGTGGCAGAGGTCCACCAGGAAACGGAAGTCGTCCGGTGTGCCGTAGCGTGCCGTCGGCGCGTAGTAGCCGCTCACTTGGTAGCCCCAAGAGCCGGCGAAGGGGTGCTCGGCGACCGGTAAGAGTTCGAGGTGCGTGAAGCCGAAGCGCTTGATGTGATTGACCAGCTTCGGGGCGATCTCCCGATAGCTGAGCGGGCGGTTGCCTTCTTCAGGAACGCGCGCCCAGGAACCAAGATGCGCCTCGTAGATCGCCACCGGCTCGCGGGCATAATCCCGTCGCGTTCGCGTGGACATCCACTCAGAGTCGCCCCATAGGTACGACGAGGATACGACGCGTGAGGCCGTGCCGGGCGGTAGCTCCATCGAGAAGGCGAAGGGGTCCGTCTTCACTCGCAGCGCGCCGTCCTGGGTCTTGATCTCGTACTTGTAGTAGGCCCCGGGCGCCAGCTCCGGAACAAAGATCTCGAACACCCCGGAGCTCCCCATCGCACGCATCGGGAAGAGGCGGCCATCCCAGCGGCAGAAGTCGCCGATCACGCTGACCCGGCGTGCGTTGGGCGCCCAGACCGCAAACGCCACGCCGTCGACCCCGTCGAACCGCCGCGGGTGCGCGCCGAGACAGTGCCACAGCCTGCGGTGCGTGCCCTCGTTGAACAAGTGGAGGTCGACGTCGCCCAGGCTCGGTAGGAAGCGGTAGGGATCGTCGCGCTCCCAGGAGGCACCGTTGGCGAAGTGAAAGCGCAAACGGTAGCGGATCGGGAGCCGTGCGCCGGCCACGAAACCGGCAAACAGGCCGCCGCGTCCCAGAGGTTCAAGCCTTAGCGAAGCGCCGTCCTCCAGCAGGCAGTCGACGGCGGAAGCGTCCGGGTGATAGGCGCGGATTACAACTCCGTCATGGCCATCGAGCCGGGCGTTATGTGCGCCGAGTACGCGGTGTGGCTCGTAGTGATCGCCGGCGATCAGGCGCCTTCGTTCCTGCGCGTCGATCGCCAGCGGTGAGGCTCGCTGAGCGCGCGGGGTCTTCCGGTCTCTGGTCATCGTCGGCTACTTCGGTTGTCGCAGATAGCTCAACAATATGAGCGACTGGGCGACGAGCTGGACGCCGCCGCCGCGTAGCGTTCGCACGTTTCGGCGCGCCGTGTTGATCATCTCTTTCCAGACGCCCGCGTAATCCATCTCGGGCAGCGTGAAGTAGCGGGAACGCAGGCCCGCGTTCACCGCGAGCAACAGAGTGTCACCCTTGATCAGATGACCGCGCTCGTCGACCTCGTCGGTCGCCTCACCCGGGATCAGCATGCCGAGGGCCCGATTCTCCGGATCGTGCCAGTCGGCCTCACTCATCTCCTCTCCGTCCGGTCTCAGCCAAATCAGGTCTTTGATCCCTGTCTCGCCGATCGGGCCACCACGGAAGAAAGTCCGGCGGCGGAGTACGGGGTTGGCAGCGCGCAGTGAGAAGACCCGGCGCGTGAATTCGAGTAGCTCACGTCCGCCGTCGTCAAGGCTCCAGTCGACCCAGGAGAGCTCGTTATCCTGGCAGTAGGCGTTGTTGTTCCCACGCTGTGTGCGGCCCAGCTCGTCACCGTGCGAGATCATCGGCACGCCCTGGGAAAAGGCGAGCGTGGCGAGCAAGTTGCGCTTCACGCGCTCGCGAGTGCGAATGATAGTGATCGACTCAGTCGGACCTTCGACACCCCAGTTACGACTGAAGTTCTCGTCCGCCCCGTCGCGATTACCCTCACCGTTAGCCTCGTTGTGCTTGCGTTCGTAGCTGACGAGATCCTCAAGTGTGAATCCATCGTGGCAGGTCACGAAGTTGATGCTCGCATAGGGATTACGACCACCGCGGTTGTACAGGTCGCTGCTGCCGGACAACCGGTAGCCCAGCTCGGCGAGTTCGCTGCGATCACCGCGCCAGTAGCGGCGCACCGTGTCGCGGTAGCGACCGTTCCACTCCGCCCAGCCGTTGGGGAAATTGCCGACCTGATAGCCGCCTTCACCGAGGTCCCAAGGCTCGGCGATCAGCTTGACCTGCGACAGGACCGGATCCTGCTGGATGATATCGAAGAACCAGGCGAGCCGGTTCACCTCGTAGAGCTCGCGAGCCAGGGCGGGCGCGAGATCGAAGCGGAAGCCGTCTACGTGCATCTCCTGCACCCAGTAGCGCAGGCTGTCCATCATGAGTTGCATGGCGCGGGCGTTCAACATGTTAAGCGTGTTGCCCGTGCCGGTGAAGTCGACGTAGTAGCGCGGGTTGTTCGGGTCGAGTCTGTAGTAGGAGGAGTTGTCTATCCCGCGGAAAGCGACCGTAGGACCGAGCCGGCTCCCCTCACCAGTGTGGTTGTAGACGACGTCGAGGATGACTTCGATCCCAACGCTGTGCAGGGCCCGGACCATCATCTTGAACTCCGCCACCTGCTCGCCCAAGCCGCCGGTGGCATAGCGCGAGTCGGGCGCGAAGTAGCCGATGGTGTTGTAGCCCCAGTAGTTGGTCAAACCGCGATCGATGAGCTGGCGCTCGTGCAGCACGTGATGGACTGGCATGAGCTCCACCGCCGTCACCCCCAGCTTGAGCAAGTGATCGATGACCGGCTCGGAGGCGAGTGCGAGGTAGGTGCCACGCAGGTGGGTCGGCACGCCCGGATGCCGCAGAGTGAGTCCCCGCACGTGACATTCATAGATCAATGTACGATTCCAGGGAGTGCGCGGAGGACGGTCATCGCCCCAGGTGAACGCGGAATCGATCGCCACGCACTTGGGCAGATCGCCGGTGCTGTCGCGCGGATCGAAGCTCAAGTCTGCCTTTGGATCGCCGAGCACATAGCCGAACATGCTGTCCGCGGGTTGCAGCGGGCCGCTGATCCCTCTGGCGTAGGGGTCAAGTAGGAGCTTGGCCGAATTGAAGCGGTGCCCCTCCTCGGGTCGGTAGTGTCCATGCACGCGATAAGCGTACAGCTGGCCCGGTCGTACGTCGGGAAGGTAGGCGTGCCAGACGTTGTTGGTACACTCGGTCAACGGAACCCGCGCGGATTCCTTCGCGGCGTCAGGCCGGTCGAACAGGCAGAGCTCCACGCCGGTGGCGTGCTCGGAGAAAAGCGTGAAGTTCACGCCTTCACCGTTCCACGTCGCGCCGAGCGGGTACGGCTGACCTGGCCAGATGCGCATCAATCCTCCTCCCGAGCGTAAAGTGCGGCGCTGTGCCCTCCGATCGCCAGCTGGAGCGGACCAACACCGTCTTTATCCAGCTGCCCGGGTCCCACCGCGCCGGGGCCGGCGTAGCGGGCTTCATCGGTCGCCAGGCACCGCACCCAACGACCCGCGCTCGCCATGAGCTCGACTGTCCCAGCTCGTTTCGCGAGGTTGAAGACGGCGAGCAGGTCGCGGCCTGCTCCTTCGTACACGATTGCCAGCCAACCAGCCGCGAGGTCGCTTTCGACTCGGGCCCGCGCCGCCCCGGGCCGCAGCGCCGCCTCTTGGCGCCGGGCCCGGACGAGGTCGCGGTAGAGATCCAAGAGCTGGGCGTGCGGTTGGTGCCGAGCCCGGCCGCGATCGAGTCGCGACCGGTTGAACGTCTCCTGGGCCGCCGGATCCGGGACTGAGCCTTGCCAGGCGAAGCGCTGCAACTCGCGCTGCCGTCCCTGCCGCACCGCCTCGAGCAGCTCCGGGTCGCCGTGGTCGACGAAATAGAGAAACGGGTTCAGTTCCCCGTATTCCTCACCCATGAAAAGGAGCGGGACGTACGGGCTGAGCAGGACGAGCGCAGCGGCGAGCTTCTGCTGCTCGAGAGGAACCAGCTGCGTCAATCGCTCGCCCTGCGCTCGGTTGCCCGCCTGGTCGTGGTTTTGGATGAAGACCACGAAGCGGTCCGCCGGCAGATCTGCGGCCGGCGCTCCGTGTCGCCGGCCACGGTAGGTCGAATAGCGTCCGTCGAGGACGAAACGGTCGCGTAGCGCGCGGACCAAGGGTTCGACGCCACCGAAGTCGAGGTAATAGCCGGCGCGCTCGCCGGTGAGTGCGGCGTGCAAGGCATGGTGAAAGTCATCGCTCCACATCGCATCGAGCCCGTAGCCGGCGCGCTCGCGCTTGCGCGCCAGCTTAGGGTCATTTAGGTCGCTCTCGGCGATGACCAAGACGCGGCGGCCCAGCGCGCGTGCCTGGTCGTGCACGGCCGCGGCCAACTCCTCGAGGATGTGGATGGCGCTAAAGTCGAATATCGTCTGGACCGCGTCTAGGCGCAGACCGTCGATGTGGTATTCGGTTATCCAGTAGAGGGCATTGTCGATGAAGTAGCGGCGCACCTCGTCGCTTCCTGGGCCATCGAAGTTGATCGCCTGGCCCCAAGGCGTGCGGTAGCGGTCGGTGAAGTAAGGACCGAACTCGGCAAGGTAATTGCCCTCCGGGCCGAGGTGGTTGTAGACCACGTCGAGGAAGACGGCCAGGCCCGCGCCGTGCGCGGCGTTCACCAGCCGTCGCAGTCCCTCGGGGCCACCGTAGGCGCTGTGGGGCCCGTAAGGGTGGACGCCGTCGTAACCCCAGTTCCGCCGACCCGGGAACTCGGCCACCGGCATCAGCTCGATCGCGGTGACGCCCAACTCGCGCAGGTAGGGCAGCGCTTCTACGACCCCGTCGAACGTCCCGGCAAGGCTGAAGGTGCCGACGTGTAGCTCGTAGAGGACGAGGTCGGCCGTCTCCAGCCCGCGCCAGTCGTCGTCGCTCCAGAGGAAGCGGTCCGCGTCGACCACACGGCTCGGCCCGTGCACACCGGCGGGCTGGTATCGGCTCACCGGGTCGGGACGGTCGCGGTCGCCGTCCAGTCGATAGAGGTAATCGGTGCCGGGATGGACGTCGGGGAGCACGAGCTGAAAGGAGGCGTCGTCGCCGGGCTGCAGCGGGTGCTCGGAGGCTCGCCCGCCAGCAGAAAAGACGACGCTCACCCGGTCGACGTTCGGGGCCCAGACGGAGAAGCGCGTGCAACCATCGGGCAGTACGGTTGCACCACGTTCTAGAGACCAGGGCGGCGCGATCACGATTGGGGCGATTGACCGACGATGCTCAAGATGCCATCGAGAGGGATGTGAACCCAGTTCGGCCTGCTGTTGAGCTCGTAGGCGAGTTCGTACAGAGCCTTATCGAGGACACAGAGCTCCAGCAGGGCCTCGAGCTGATCGTGCGACTCGGGAAGCAAGCGGCCCTGGGATGTGACCTGCAGGTAGGCGCGTAGGAAATCGACCGCAACCCAGAAGTACCAGAAACGCGCCCACGGCTCGAGCGCTGGGATGTCTTCCTGACGCACGCTGCCGCCGGTGAGGGCGGAGACCGACGCGTAGTGGAATGAGCGCAGCATGCCGCCCACGTCTCGCAGCGGCGACCGCTTCAGGCGTCGCTCGCTGATCGGCCGGGCTGGCTCTCCCTCGAAGTCCATGATGACGAAGTCCTTACCCGTATAGAGCACCTGGCCCAGATGGTAGTCGCCGTGACAGCGGATCCGCATGCCGCTCACCTTCAGGTCGACGACGCTCCGCAACCGTCGCTCGATCTGGTCCCAGAGGCCGAGCACCGTGCGTGCGTCGTCGCGCAGCTCGCTCGGCAGCTTGCCGACCCGTTTGTTCAGCAGTTGGAGTACCTGATCGGCGCGCGTACGTGAGGCCTGGTAGAGGGATCTGCGGTACATCGCGTTCAGCGGCTCCGGCGCGAAGGCGGGGTCGTCGGTATCGGACGCGAGCCCGAGGTGCAGCTCCGCGGTGCGCTGGCCGAGCAGCCGTGCGAACTCAAGGTAGGCACCGATGGTATCGTGGACCGATTCGGGAAGCTCGTCAGCGACGAGTGAGAGCGGCGTCGCCGCCGGCACTTGGGGCGAAAGCTCTTCACCCCAGCGAACCAGTACGGTCTCGAAGTAGCCGTCCAGCGAGTCCAGGGTGTACGCCCAGGCGTCGCCCTCGTTGGGCACGAATCCCTGGAGCACGGCCAGGGTCTGCGCCGTCCCGTCATCGAGCTCGTACTCGATCGCGCCCGCCAGCGGCGGTATGTGCGGAAACTTCTGCCGCTCGGCGAGGAAGCGCCCAACTTCCAGGTCCGGGTTGACGCCCGTGTCGATTTTGCGGAACAGCTTGAGGATCAGACGGTCGCCGTAGACGATCGACGAGTTGCTCTGCTCGGCCCCCAACGGCGCCGATCGCAGCACGACGCCAGCATCGCCCCGCGCCTGACGAAACCCCCGCGTCCGTGAGCCCCTTACGGTGCCGGCGCCGCCGCGCCGTCGGCGCCGCCGCTCGACGAAGTCGAGCAGAGTGGCCTGAAAGCCGCCATCCAGGGCTGCGTCGTACAGCACACCCTCGGTCGTGCCGCCGTCCGCAGCCACGCTCAACCGTGCCAACACCGCGTGACAGTGATACTCAAGCAGGTCGCTCGCGCGTGGCCCGGTCGCGAAGCCGAGCGGCAGCTGGTAGACCTCTGGATCGCCGTCGCTGTAGTCGACCTTGACTAGAGTCAGCTGGACCGAGGCGCCGTTTACGCTCAGCGGGACGGTCTCGACGATCCCCGTCGCCAAGATCTTGCGCGCCTTGCCAGCGAACCAGCGGCGACCTCGGAAGTGGTTCGGCAGGATGCGTTCGAGCTGAGTCACGGACCGGTTCTGCAGCACCGCCTCCCAGGCGCCGGCCACAGCCAGCTTCGGGAGCTCTCGCTCGCCGACGACTACCGCTTCGGCCTCGATCGGAGTGGGCTCGAGGGTGAACCAGTAGAAGGTGTGCGGGCCGAGCGTCAGGAAGTAGGGCAAGCCGCCGATACGTGGAAACTGGGTATGGCCGAAGACCTCGACCGGGACCATGTCCTTAAACTCGGCCAGGTCCAATTCGACGGCTTGGACGAAGCGCGACAGGTTGACCACCACCAGGATCTGCTCGTTCTCCCAGCGGCGCAGGAAGACGAGCACCTTGCGGTTCTCTGGGTGGAGAAACTCGATCGTGCCGCGGCTGAAGGCGCGGAACCGTTTTCTTACCGCCAGGAGTCGCTTCATCCACCAGAGCAGCGACTGGGGATTGTGCTGCTGCGCCTCGACGTTGATCGCTTCGTAGTGGTATTCGGGGTCGATGATGACCGGCAGGTAGAGGCGCTGTGGGTTGCCGCGCGAGAACCCCGCGTTTCGGTCGCCGCTCCACTGCATCGGAGTGCGCACGCCGTTGCGATCGCCGACGTAGATGTTATCGCCCATGCCGATCTCATCCCCGTAGTAGATCACCGGTGTGCCGGGGAGCGACAGCAACAGGCTGTTCATCAGCTCGATCTTGCGCCGGTTGTTACTGAGCAGGGGTGCGAGCCGCCGGCGGATCCCCAGGTTGATACGAGCCCGTGGGTCGTTCGCGTACACTCGGTACATGTAGTCGCGGTCCTCGTCGGTCACCATCTCCAACGTCAGCTCGTCGTGGTTGCGCAGGAAAATCGCCCACTGGCTCGTCTCGTGGATCGCCGGCGTCTGTGCGAGGATATCGACGACCGGGAAGCGGTCCTCCATGTGCAGCGCCATGAACAGGCGCGGCATGACCGGGAAATGGAACGCCATGTGGCATTCGTCGCCGTCGCCGAG
>CAYFXF010000015.1:12158-25547 GCA_964347085.1 uncultured Gemmatimonadota bacterium
CTTCCGGCCACTGGTTCGCCTCCGCCAGCAGCATGCGGTCGGCGAACATTTCATCCACGTGCCGGCGTAGCGTCTTCAGGAAGTCGTGACTCTCGGGCAGGTTCTCGCAGTTGGTGCCTTCACGCTCGTAGAGGTAGGGGACGGCGTCGAGCCGCAGGCCGTCGACACCCATCTCGAGCCAAGTGTCCAAGACCTCTAAGAGCGCCTTGCGGACCGCCGGATTGTCGAAGTTGAGGTCGGGCTGGTGCGAGTAGAAGCGGTGCCAGTAGTAGGCCCCGGCTACCGAGTCCCAGGCCCAGTTCGAGTGCTCGAAGTCCTTGAAGATGATCCGCGCTTCGCCATACTTGTCAGGCGTGTCGTTCCAGACGTAGAAGTTGCGTGCCCGACTGCCGGGCCGCGCTTGACGCGCCCGCTGGAACCAGCGGTGCTGGTCCGATGTGTGGTTCACCACCAGCTCGGTGATCACGCGTAAGTCGCGCCTGTGCGCCTCGCGTAGGAAGGTGCGAAAGTCGCGCAACGTACCGTAGGACGGGTGCACGTTCGTGTAGTCGGCGATGTCATATCCGTCGTCGCGCAGCGGTGAAGGGTAGAAGGGAAGAAGCCAGATCGCGGTCACCCCGAGATCCTGCAGATAGTCCAGCTTCTCGGTGAGCCCGGCGAAGTCGCCGATCCCGTCGCCATTGCTGTCGTGATAGGCGCGGACGTGCAGCTGATAGATGATCGCGTCTTTGTACCAGAGCGAATGGCCGCTCATAGCACGCCCTCTGGCTTGTCCGAGCTTACTACGCGGAGTATGTGCGCCACGCGCTCGCGGGGGTCGAGCCGCACGTAGGTCTGGCTCCCCTTCCAGGTGTAGCGCTCGCCGGACAGCAGGTCCTCTACGATGTACGCTTCGTCCTCGGCGATGCCCAATTCAGCAATCGGCACCTTCAGCGTGGACTCGTGCGCCTCGCTTGGGTCGAGGTTGACGACGATGAGCAGATCGTTCCCAGGTGACGATCTGCGGTAAAACAGTACCTGATCGTTCTGCGAGCTGTGGAAGCTGAGGCCCGTCAGCTGCTGTAGCGCCCGGTTGTCGCGTCGGATTCGGTTGATCCGTTCGATGTCCGCGTTGATGTTGCCCGGCGCGTTCCAATCTCGGAGCTTGAGCTCGTACTTCTCCGAGTTGAGATACTCCTCGCTGCCCGGCTCGCGTGGTTGGTTCTCGCATAGCTCGAAGCCGCTGTAGATGCCGTAGCTGGGGGCGAGGGTGGCGGCTAGCACAAGGCGCACGCGAAAGGCCGGGCGACCGCCTTGCTGCAGGTACGCCGTCAGGATGTCGGGCGTATTGGCGAAGAAATTTGGCCGAAAGTACTCGACCATGTCCGTCTGCGTCAGCTCGGTGAGATAGTCGCGTAACTCAGCCGCGCTAATGCGCCAGGTGAAGTAGGTGTACGACTGCGTGAAACCCAGCTTCGCCAGGCCCTTCATCCGGTTGGGCCGCGTAAACGCCTCCGATAAAAAGATCACATCCGGAAAATCCCGGTGGATCTCGTCGATCAGCCACTCCCAGAAAGCGAAGGGCTTGGTGTGCGGGTTGTCGACCCGGAAGGTGCGCACGCCGCGCTGGATCCAGAAGAGGAGAACGTCGCGGCAAGCCAGCCAGAGGGATTCCCAGTCATCGCACCAGAAGTTGAGCGGGTAGATGTCCTCGTACCTCTTGGGCGGGTTCTCCGCGTACTTGATGCTTCCGTCGGGCCGGATGTTGAACCAGTCGGGGTGTTGCTTGGCCCACGGGTGATCGGGTGAGCACTGCAACGCGAAATCGAGGGCGACCTCCAATCCGAGGTCATTCGCTCGCTTGACGAACCACTCGAAGTCCGCGAGGCTGCCCAACTGCGGCTCGACCGCCGTGTGCCCGCCGTGCTCGCTACCGATCGCCCAGGGGCTGCCGGGGTCGCCGGGGGCCGCGACCAGGCTGTTGTTGCGTCCCTTGCGATGCGTGCGGCCAACCGGGTGGATCGGCGGCAGGTAGACGACATCGAAGCCGAGCTCGGCCAAGCGCGGCAGCTCGTCTGCCGCGCTCCTGAAGGTCCCGTGAGTGCCGGCCGGCTCGCCCTGCGAGCGCGGGAACATCTGGTACCAAGCGCCGAAGCGGGCCCGCTCGCGGTCTACGTTGATGCGGAGCGTGTGGTCGTACGCGGTCACCAAGGTTGGATCGAAGTGCTCAGCCATGAATTTGCGGAGCTCAGGGTCGAGACCAGCCTCGACCCGGCGCTCGATTGAGGAGCTCTCGTCCTCCAGCGCCTCGGCCACTTCACGCAGCCGCGCTTTGGTCAGGCCGGCCGCCCGGCCTGCGGCCTTGCGTACGATCAGCGCTCCCTCGAGCAGCTCGAGGTTTACATCTTTTCCTGCCGCGGTCCATTTCTCCAGCTCGCTGCGCCAGGTCTCGAACAGGGCGGGCCAGGCCTCTACGCTGAACTCCCAGCGGCCGGTGCGGTCAAGGGGGAACTCGCCGTACCAGCGGTCACTGTTGTAGTCGTAGGACATGGCGAAGTAGTGCCAGGCCCGGGAGCCCGGCCTGCGCGCCACGATGCGCGCGGCCAGCAGATCGTGGCCGTCCTTGTATATGTCGGCACCCACCCGGCAGCTGTCACCGAGGACGCGCTTTACCGGATAGCAGCCGCAGTCGATCTGCGGCGTCACGTTCTCGATCACGAGACCCGGCGGCGCCAGCGCCGACCCCGACGCCTTGCGTCTAAAACGACCGAGCCTGTGCTCTTTCATGAAAGTTCCCATGGCCATCGCTCTAAGATGTCAGCGCCTCCATGAACGAGTCCGCCCAATGGTAGACCGTATTCTCACTGACGACCTCGCGCATTCTGCGCATCCGCCGGCTCACCTCCCGGCGTGGGAGTGAAAGAGCCAGCTCCAGGGTCTCCGCTAGCCCGTTGATGTCGTGCGGGTTCACCTGGAGGGCGGTGCGCAGCTCTCTGGCTGCCCCGGCAAACTCGCTGAGGATGAGCACACCGCTGTTGTCGTAACGGGTGGCGACATACTCCTTCGCTACGAGGTTCATGCCGTCGCGTAGTGGTGTCACCGCCATCACGTCCGCCGCCCGGTAGATCGCGATCAATTCCTCGAACGGGACCTCCCTTCGCAGGTAGTGGACGGCGGCCTGCCCGACCTCACCGAACTGTCCGTCCACCTGGCCCACCAGCTCCTCGACGCGGCTGCGCAGTTCCTTGTACTCCTCGACGCGCTCCCGGCTGGGAACGGCGATCTGCACCAGCACGCAATCGTGAATCGATGCCCGGCTGGAGAGCAACTCCCAGTAGGCATGCAGACGCAGGTCGATCCCTTTGGTGTAGTCGAGTCGGTCGACCCCCAGGATGATCTTCCGGTTGGCACCCAACCGTTCGCGGATCTGGCGGGCGCGCTGAGCGACCGCGGCACCCTGGGCGGCGTCGTTGTAGCGATCGAAGTCGATCGAGATCGGGAAGGCCCGAATCAACACCTTGCGGCCTTGGACTCGGAACCGCCCCTCCACGACTTGCGCGTCGGTGTAACGTCGTGACAGCCGCGCGAAGTTCTGCGCGCCGGTCCGCGTTTGGAACCCAATGACGTCGGCGCCCAGCAAACCCTCGAGAATCTGTCGCCGCCAGGGTAGCTGGGCGAACAGTTCCTCGGGCGGGAAGGGGATGTGCAAGAAGAATCCGATGCGCAAGTCGGATCGCAGCTCGCGGAGCAGGGCCGGCACGAGCTGCAACTGGTAGTCGTGAACCCAGACAACCCCACCCCGCGCCGCATGCCGTGCGATCACCTGGGCGAAAAGTCTGTTGGCCTCGACATAGGGCGCCCACCAGTGCCGTTGATACTCGGGCTGTACGACGGCGTCGTGATAGAGCGGCCAGATCGTCCCGTTGCACATCCCCTGATAGTAGCCCTCCAGCAGTTCGGCGGAGAGCGCGACCGGGATGTTGCGGATACCGTCGGCCTGGAACGGCTTGGCAGCGCGCCCGGCCACGCCGGGCCAGCCGACCCAGGCGCCCTTCGATCGCTGCACGAACGGGATGAGCGCGGATACCAATCCGCCGGGGCTGCGCTCCCAACGGTCTCTGCCTTTCCCCCTCACCCGGTGGACCGGGAGGCGATTCGCAACGATGATGACAGGCTTCTGGCGCGCTGGCATCTCTCTCCCGTGCACTCGATTGAAGGGACCGCAGCTGCTTCTGCGCTCTACTGACTAATTGGTAATTGCGATGGTGCTAAGAAACTAACGGGCTGCGCGTCCCGTGCAAATCGTAGAGACGTGGCGCAGGGCTTGGATCAGCTGACCCGCTGCAGTTTCGAGTCGGTGGCTGGGTGGGATTCGGTCGGGTCCGACTTGCTGTCCAGCCAACGGAAGATACGAAGATAGTCCGAAAGGTGCCGTGGAGTAAGAAAGTTGCCTCGAACGGATTCCCGCGCCCGCTCGCCGATTTGACAGCGTAGGTTGGGGTCCCGGAGCAGAGCGACGACCTGCCTGGCACACTCCTCGACGCCGGAGACGAGGAAACCGTTCACACCATCCTCGATTTGCCTGCAGATGCCCGCGGCCCTGCCGCCAACCACAGCGGCACATTTCCACATCGCCTCCGCGACCACCAAGCCGAAGCCCTCACGCGTCGACTTCTGCACGATTACATCGCTTGCTCTCTGGAAGGCGTTGATCTCTAGAGCGTGGACCAGTCTGTCGCGGCTTAGCTTGTCGAGCGTGCTGAGGACGTGAACGTTGGGATCGCCGGCGGCGTGTGCCTGGGTGCGCTCCAGGTACTCCTGCCCCTCCGGATCATCGTCTGCCAGGTTGCCGACCAGGGCGAGCTGCACCCCGGGTACGTGCTTCCTGACCTCGCGGTAAGCGTCGATCACGCCAAGCGGGTCTTTCCAGGGGTCGAAGCGCGACACCTGCGTCATCAGCGGTCGATCGGCAGCGATGCCAAAGCGGTGCGCCAGAATGTGACGCGCCTGGGTGCGCGGCAGCATCTGATTCTTCGGCTTGAGCGGATCGATCGAGGGATAGACGAATTCGCAGCGCATGGGCGCGAGACGTGCCGTCCGGTACTCCGGGAGTGTGAAGACCGCCAGGTCGTATCGGCTCAGGTAGGGGGTTAGGAAATCGATCGCCGCGGTGTTGGGCGTCGAGGTGTCGATGTGGCAGCGCCAGATCCAGTGGCCAGCGCGTCGGCCATCCAGCAGGCCCGCGAGACCTGCAGGCTGCGGATCGTGCATTACCACGAAATCCCAGCTTTCCCGGAACAGATCCGCGTTCTGTTCGAGCGTCGACAGGTAAAGGCTGCTGAGGCCGGGCGGGAGTTCGATCTCCATCCCCTGCAGGCCGTTGTGCAGTTTCTTGGTGAGCTCGAAGAAGTCGTCGCCGCCCTTGAGCACATGCCACTCGGCCTCGAGGCCGAGACCGCGCAGCAGCGGGACAAGGCTGTTCAAGAGCTCGGCCACGCCCCCGCCGTACGCCGTGGCATTGAGGTGTAGCACGCGGGCGCCGCGCAGCGGTGCGGCGAGCTCATGAATCGCAGCGACGGCGGCGTGGCCGATGAGCCCCTGGTAGGCCTCGATCGATTTCGGCGTCAACTCCACCCTAGGCAACGTGTTACCTCGTTTCGCGCCGGGGGGTCGGCGAGGTCAAGAGGGGTGCAAGGAGCAAGCCCACCTCCGCTGATTCCTGTAACTAGTTGTGGTTTGGTGAATTGCGGCCGGCGCTCGGGTCGCGGGTAGTGGCTGCCATGCAACGTCCGGCTCGGTCGTCTTGACCGATTGTGCGGTCAAACGGTGATTCTGCGCTTCAAGGCGGGCGTGGTAGATCCCGCACCGTGCCCAACCCGCTCTGCCGCTATTTCCTGCCGCTCTCCATGAAGAACCCGGCGACCGCCGTCGCGGCACGGCGCGGGGTGAAGCGAACCGTCGAGGCGAGTAGTGCGTTGTGCCGGCCGGCGATGAGGCTGCTTCTTCCCTTGAGCATCGCTTGGATGCCGATGCGCGCGACGTCGGCGCTCTTCATCTGGGCCAGACGCATGAACGAGGTGTATGCGTGGTTCGCCACCTGCTGGAACTCGGTGGCGGTGACGCCGGGGGAGAGCACGGTGCAGCTCACGCCCGTACCCCGAAGCTCGTGGTTCAAGGCCTCGCCGAACGAGAGCACGAAGCTCTTCGTGGCGCCGTAGACCGCGTAGGTCGGCACGGGTTGGTAGGCGGCTGTGGAAGCGACTTGCAGGATGCGCCCGAAGCCTCGCTTAACCATGTCTCCGGCGAAAAGCTTGGTCAGCTGGACAAGGGTCACCACGTTGAGCTCGATCATGTCGCGCTCGCGCTCCCACGGGTTGCTGAGGAAAGCGCCGTGCACGCCGAAGCCGGCGTTGTTGATGAGTAGATCGACCGACCGCTCTCGAGCACAGAGCCCTTCGTAAAGGGTCGCGGGAGCGCCGCGAACGCCGAGGTCCAGAGCGACCACCTCGACCTCGACGCCGGGATCCCGACGAAGCTCTTCGGCCAGGGCCTGCAGCCGTTCCTCCCGGCGGGCCACCAGGATGAGGTGAGCGCCCCGGCGTGCCAGCTGTCGCGCGAAATCGACGCCGAGGCCGCTCGAGGCACCGGTCACCAGCGCCCAACGGCCATCGATCTCCTTATGACTCATCTCCGATCCTCCGGTCTGTGCGGGGGCCGCTGCGCCTGGCCAGTTCGCTTACCGTCGTCTGCCGCGGCACTTGCTTGACCGGCCGGGCAAGTGCGACCGTTAGGAGGACGGCCCGCTGCCGCCGGCGATGGGCGAGTATCTAAGCGAAGCCCCTCCAAGACGCAAAGGCCCCGAGACCTCGAACGACGATGGCCGACCCAGCCTTCCGCTCCCCACATCCAGATGCCCAGGAGAGGATGTGGCAGGCGTACGTGGCCCAGGTCGGCTCGGGACCGGCGCCGGCCTTCGAGGTGGACTGGGCTCGGTTTGAACAGATCTACGCCGGACGCCGCGCCCGGGACGGGCCGCCGCCCGCCTGGTGGCCGAGCGCTGAGCGGCTCGACCGCGCCAATCTTGCGGCGCTCATGCGGGAGCGAGGATTCCGTAGCTACGGCGAGCTGCATGCCTGGTCGGTGCGCGAGCGGGCGGAGTTCTGGCGCCAGGCGATCCGGCGGCTTGGCATCGTCTTCGCCAAAGAGCCAGTGGCGATGATCGGCGGGCCCGACGACGTGCGGAGGCCAGGTTGGCTGCACGGCGCTGAGCTCAACATCGTCGACAGCTGCTTCAGGGCCCCTGCCGAGGCGACGGCTGTGATCTCGGGACGCGAGGGCGACGGTGGCCTGCGCAAGACGAGCTATGGCCAGTTGGAGCGGCTGGTCAATCGGGTGGCGAACGGGTTCGTCGAGCAGGGATTGGAGCCGGGCGATGGCGTCGCCCTGTACATGCCGATGAACCTAGAGTGTGTGGCGGCCTATATGGGCATCGTGCGGGCGGGTGGTCGAGTGATCTCGATTGCTGACAGCTTCGCGCCGGCCGAACTGGCCCGGCGGGTGAAGATCGGTGCGGCGCGCGCCATCCTTACTGTGGCGAGCTTTGCGCGAGGTGGGAAGTCGATCGCGCTCTACGAGAAGGTGATCGAGGCCGAGAGCCCGCAGACGATCGTCATGCCGGAGGAGCGGGGCAACGGGCCCCAGCTGCGCGATGGTGACATCCTCTGGGAGGATTTCCTCAGCGGGGTGGAATCGTGCGAGTCGCGGACCGCCGATCCATACACGGTAACCAACGTGCTCTTCTCCTCCGGCACGACGGCCGACCCGAAAGCAATCCCTTGGACACAGCTTACGCCAATCAAGTGCGCCATGGACGGCCATTTCCATCACGACATCCACTCTGACGACGTCGTCGCCTGGCCGACCAACATCGGCTGGATGATGGGGCCATGGCTGATCTATGCGACGCTGATCAACCGGGCGGCGATGGCGCTCTACGAAGGCCTGCCCAGCGGTAGTGGTTTTGCGCGCTTCGTGCAGGAGGCCGGGGTCACGATGCTCGGCACCGTGCCTTCGCTGGTGCGGGCCTGGCGGTCGAGCGGTGCGGTGCCTGAGGGCTTTTGGGAAGGCGTGCGGACTTTCAGCTCTACCGGTGAGCCCTCGAGCCGCGAGGAATACCTCTGGCTGATGAGCCGGGCCCGCTATCGGGCGCCGGTGGTCGAGTATTGCGGCGGCACCGAGATCGGCGGCGGCTACATCACCGGCACCGTCGTGCAGCCGGCCGCGCCGGCGACGTTCACGACCCCCGCCCTCGGGCTCGACTTCGTTATTCTGGATGATGACGGGAATCCGGTCGCTGAGGACGGGGAAGGCGAGCTGTACGTGGTGCCGCCCTCGATCGGACTTTCAGAGGTGCTGCTCAACAAGGGACACGACGAGGTCTACTACGCCGGTTGCCCGAGCGGTCCGGACGGCGCGGTGCTGCGCCGACACGGCGACCAGATGGTCCGGTTGCACCGGGGCTTCTATCGGGCACATGGCCGGGCCGACGACACGATGAACCTGGGTGGAATAAAGGTGAGCTCGCTGGAGCTGGAGCGGGTCGTCGAAGGCCACGCGCGGGTCTATGAGAGCGCCGCCGTCGCCGTGCAGCTCGGCGGCGGGGGCGGGGAGGTTCTGGTAGTCTACGTGGTGCCTAGCGGCAGGTTCGTGGTCGATGAGCTCAAAGGGGAGCTCGGCGCGTTGATTGCGAAGCGAATCAACCCGCTGTTCAAAGTCCACGACGTGGTCGTAGTGGACCAACTGCCACGTACTGCGTCGAATAAGCTCATGCGGCGCGAGCTCCGGGCCGAATATCTAGGGCGAGGCTGATTAAATCCGTGTATAAGACCTGTATCTTCTGTCAGCGGAATCTCGGTGCCAACGAGTCGGTCGAGAACTTCCCGATCGGCCGACGGCTGGCTTTTGATGCGGAGAAGGGCCGGTTGTGGGTGGTGTGCGAAAGCTGCAGGCAGTGGAACCTGACGCCGTTGGAAGAGCGCTGGGAAGCGATCGAGGAGTGCGAGCGGTTCTATCGGGACACCAAACGTCGCTTCTCGACCGACAACATCGGGCTGGCGCGGCTCGATGAGGGGTTGGATCTCGTGCGGATCGGCAAGCCGCTCTTGCCGGAGTACGCCGCCTGGCGCTACGGCCGCGAGTTCCTCAGGCGCCGCATCGCGGTGGAGGCGGAGATCGTCTTACGCGCCTTCCTCGCCGTCTATGACGCCCTGGTCGCTCACTACAGCGGTGGGCGGCGGCAGCGGGTCGTGGCGCGAGTGCGCGCCGGCGACGGAACGCAGCTTCCCCTCACGCGACTCGACCTCAACGAGGTCCGGCTCGTACCGGCGGATGCGCCTCAGGGCTGGGTGCTCAGCGTGCCGCACCGCTCCGGGCGGTCACGGCGCGAGTGGTGGAGCGACTACGCCGGCGCGCAGGGCGAGACGACTGAACTGCGGGGGTCGCTCGCGCTTCACGCCGCCGCCAGGTTGCTTCCGAAGCTCAACCCGTACGGCGGGAACGAGCGCCAGGTCCATGACGCCGTCGAGCTGATCGAGACGCCGCGGGACTTGGGTCGGCTGTTCCGGGTGGTCGCGGCGAAGCCCGGGTACGCGCCGGGCCGCCTGTTCGACCGGGACGTCAGCGTGCTCAAGACGATGCGACCCGCGGTGCGGCTGGCGCTCGAGTTGGCCGCGCACGAGGAGACGGAGCGGCACGCGTTCGAGGGCGAGTTGCAGGAGTTGGAGGAGGCGTGGCGCGAGGCGGAGTGTATCGCCGCGATCGCCGATCGGCTGCTCGTCCCGGAGGAGATCGAAGAGTGGATCCGTCAGCACCGCTGAGCCAGTAGGTCAGGCGGCCGGTTGGCACCGTCGCCGGCGCCGCGGCGTTGTCCAGACGCACCCCTTTACAGCCCAGCAGCCGGGCCTTATTCCATGCAGCACACTGGGATGTCACGCTCGCGGGCGGCGTCAGCGGCCCGCGGAAAGGAGGCCAGCATGAAGACCCATCTCTGGCGGGCCAGTGCGGCGGTTTTGCTCGGCGGTCTACTAGCGCCGACCCCGCCCGCGGCGGCCCAGGTTCAGGAGCGCGCGTCAGGGAAGATGGCCATCAGCGCATCCTCTCGGGAGGCGATTCAGCTCTTCCTGCAGGGCCGAGACCTGGCGGAGAAGCTCCGCAGCACGGACGCTCGGCACTACTACGAACAGGCGATCGCGAAGGACCCGAACTTCGCGTTCGCGCACCTGGCGTTGGCGAACACGGCGCCGTCGGCGAAGGAGTACTTCGAGTCGCTGAAGCGCGCCGTGGCGCTGGCGGACAACGCGTCGGAGGGCGAGCGGCTGTGGATCCTCGCTACCGACGCGGGGGTGAAGGGCGAGCTGGGGAAGCAGAAGGAGCATCTGACGCAGTTGGTGCAGGCGTTCCCGGGCGACGAGCGCGCCCATACGGTGCTCGCCAACTACCATTACGGCCGGCAGGAGTGGGAGCAGGCGATTCAGCACTACACTCATGCGACCGAGATCAACCCCGATTATTCGCCACCCTACAACAGTATGGGCTATGCCCAGAGGGCTTTGGGCAACTATGGGGAAGCGGAGACGGCGTTCCAGAAGTACATCGAGTTGATCCCCAACGAGCCGAACCCCTACGACTCCTACGCCGAGCTACTGATGAAGATGGGCCGGTTCGAGGAGTCGATCGTCAATTACAAGAAGGCGCTATCGCACGACGCCAACTTCGTGGCCTCGTACGTGGGGATCGGCAACAACCAGATGTTCTTGGGACGGATCGAGGAAGCGCGTGCGACCTTCGGCAAGCTTTACGACGAGGTTGCCCGGACTGACGGTGAACGCCGGACCGCGATGGTCTGGACGGCGGCCTCCTACGTTCATCAGGGTGATTACAAGAGTGCCCTAGGCAAGGTCGAAGCCATGTACGGGATCGCCGAGAAGAGCGGCGACCGAGTGGCCATGGCCAGCGATCTCGGCCTGATGGGCAACATTTTGCTGCACAGCGGCGATCCCGACGGGGCACTCGCCAAGTACAGCGCCTCGGTCGAGACGATGGAGACGGCCGACGCGCCGGCCGAGGTTAAGAAGGCGACGCGCCGCAACCATCTCTACAGCCAGGCCCGCGTCGCTTTGGCCAAGGGCGATATCGCCACCGCAAAGGCGAAGGCAGCAGCGTACGGCGAACAGGTGCGCGCGCACGAGATTCCGTTCGAGCTGCGCCAGCATCACGAGCTCATGGGCCGGATCGCGCTCCACGAGCGCGACTACGGCACGGCGACTCGCGAGTTGGCGAAGGCGAACCAGCAGAACCCGCAGACGCTCTACCTGATGGCGAAAGCGCATCGCGGTGCAGGGGATGAGGTGAAGGCCCGCGAGTTCGCGGAACGCGCGACGGACTTCAACGCGCTCAGCTTCAACTACGCCTACGTGCGGGCGAGCGCCGCCAAGATGTTGAAGGGGATGTAGAAGAGAGACTTACGCCGCGGCCGGGGACTCCGTCGTCGAGTCCCCGGCTGAGCGGCTCAGTAAGCCTGCACGCGAGAGCGAGGAATACCGCCGATGAGTCGAGCTGCCACTGCTCCGCCGACGCCGATCGCCTTGCTCGGTGTTGCCCGAGGCCCGTTCCTCTTGTTGCCGGTCACTCTGGTCGCCGTGGGCACGGGGGCCGCCGTATATCTGGGGGGGCAGAGCTGGACGGCGGCCCTGCTGGCGATGCTGGGCATGATCGGCGTGCACGTTGCGGTGAACGCGTTCAACGAGGCGAGCGACTACCGGACCGGCATCGACCTGAAGACTGAGCGCACGCCGTTCAGCGGCGGCAGTGGCACGTTACCGGCGGGACATCTGAGGCCGGGCGCAGCCGTCCGCTTGGGGATCGTCGGTGGAGCGCTCGGCGTGGGCGTCGGGACCTACTTCCTGACGGTCGTGGGCTGGAAGCTGTTGCCGATCCTCGCCGTCGGCGCCGTGGCCACGTTCGCCTACACGGAATTCCTCGCCCGTGGGTACGTGGGCGAGCTCTTCGCCGGGCTGGGCCTGGGCGCGCTACCAGTGATCGGCACGACGCTGGTGCAGACGGGGAGCTACGAGCCGGTCGCCGTGGCTGCCGCGCTGCCTGCCTTCTTCATGACGTTCAACCTGCTGTTGCTGAACGAGTTTCCCGATGAAGGCCCGGACCGTGAGGGCGGGCGGCGCAACCTGGTGCTGCTGCTCGGCCGCCGACGCGGGGCGCTTCTCCATGCGGCTTTCAGCCTCATGGTGCCGGTAACACTGCTGGCTGCGGCCGCGACCGGCCGGCTGCCCGCCCTGGCCGCCGTCGCCATCCTGCCCAGCATGATCTTCCTCGCCGGGCCGCTGCGCTGGGCGTTTCGCGAGCCCGAGTCCGCGGTCCCGCTTCCCGCACTGGGAGCGAACGTGATTTGGAACCTGAGCACGAACGTCGTCTTGGCCGCGGCGCTGGTCCTGGCCTAGTCTGCTCGACAGAGGTAAAAGATGCGCTGCCGAACTACCCGCACGCTCTGTCTCGTTATTCTTGTCGCTTCGATTGGCTCGAGCGCCTGCAGGCGCGAGGGACGAACTTCGGATAGGGCCCAACTCGAAGCGGCCCAGGCCAGCATCACGGCCGGACAGCTCGCCGAGCATATCCGGGTGCTGGCCAGCGACGAGTTCGAGGGCCGCCTGCCGGGCACGGCCGGCGAGGAGAAGACCCTGGTTTACCTGCGTGAGCGTTTCGAGGCGGTGGGGCTCGAGCCCGGCAACGCCGGGAGCTGGTTTCAGGACGTCCCGCTGGTCTCGATCGCCGCCAGCCCCGGCGCCCGCCTCACGGTTCGCAAAGCAGGCCGCGTAGAGCGCTTCGCCTACGGCGATGAGATCATGGTATGGACGAAGCGGGTCCTTGAGTCAGTCGACCTGCGGGACTCGGAGCTGGTCTTCGTCGGCTACGGGACCGTGGCGCCCGAGTACGGCTGGGACGACTACGCCGACGTCGATGTACGTGGCAAGACGGTGGTGATGCTGGTCAATGACCCGGGTTATGCGACCGAGGATCCGGGACTCTTCAACGGCCGCGCGATGACCTACTACGGCCGCTGGACCTACAAGTACGAGGAGGCGGCACGGCAGGGCGCCGCGGCGGCGCTCATCGTCCACGAGACGGCTCCAGCCGCTTACGGCTGGGGCGTGGTGCAGGGGAGCTGGACGGGCCCGCAGTTCGATATGGTGACCGCAGACGACAACATGTCCCGGGTGAAGGTGGAGGGCTGGATTACGCTGGAGACTGCGCAGCGGATCTTCGAGATCGCGGGCCACGGCGCCTCGGGTCGCCAAGGGCGGGCGCCTGTATGACCCGAACGGCTTCTTTGACGCGATC
>CAYFXF010000015.1:25557-30728 GCA_964347085.1 uncultured Gemmatimonadota bacterium
GCAGACGACCGCGACTTCCGCCCGCTCCCGCTTGGCCTCACCGCCTCGTTGAGCTTACGCAACAAGATCGAGCGATCGAACTCGAACAACTTCTTCGCCCTGCTGCCGGGGAGCGACCGGGCCGACGAGTACGTCATCTATATGGCTCACTGGGACCATCTAGGTCGCGACCCCGGACTGGAGGGCGACCAGATCTACAACGGCGCCGTGGACAACGCGTCAGGGACCGCGGCGCTGCTCGAGCTGGCCGAGGCGTTTGCGTCGCTCGAGCGCCGGCCGCGCCGCTCGCTCGTGTTTTTCGCGACGACTGCGGAGGAGCAGGGGCTGCTCGGTTCGGCCTATTACGCGGCCCACCCGATCTACCCGTTCGAGCGGACGGTCGCAGCCATTAATATCGACGGCCTCAACGTCTTGGGGCCGATGCGCGACGTCGTCGTCGTCGGCTACGGCAACTCCGAGCTCGATGACTACCTGTCTGAGGCGGCGGCCACCCAGGACCGCGTACTCGTGCCTGACCCGGAAGCCGAGAAAGGCTTCTTCTACAGGTCCGATCATTTCCCGCTGGCCAGGCAGGGGGTCCCGGCGCTCTATACGGACGTCGGCAGCGACCACTCTGAGCACGGGAAGGAATGGACGCAGCGCCAGAAAGATGAGTGGACCGCCCGTCGCTATCACAAGCCGTCGGATGAATACGACCCCTCCTGGGATTTGACGGGCGCTGTGGATGACGTACGGCTCTTCTTCCGGGTGGGCTACCGGCTCGCCAACGAGGCCCGCTTCCCGAACTGGCGCGAGGGCACAGAATTCAAGGCGGCGCGCGACGCGCTGATGGCAAGCGCTCGCTAGCCGCGTCGCGAACTCAGCTGCTGGCGCCTTTCAGGGATCTGCGGACAAGAACAGAAAACCCGGACCTACGGCCCGGGCCTCCCCGCGATCCGGGAAACGTCGGCGATTACTCGCCCGGTGGCTTGCCCTTTCCCTTGTCTTTCTTCGGGCCCGCATGATCGGGCGGGCCCGCGCCCGGCGGCACGGGAGGCCCGCTCGGTGGGCTCGCTGTCGGCTGGTCCTGCGGGCTCAAGAAATCCTTGAACTTGCCGCGACCGATCGCTTTCCCGACGAGGTCCGCCGCCTCAGCAGGTGTTTGGCCCTCCCGCATCATGCGACGGACCGCGCCAGGAATCGCAAGCATCTCGTCCGGATCATGCTGCTGATCGCGCGCGCGCTGGACGACTTCGTAGGCATAGTCCACCGGCACGCCCGCCTCCATCAGATCGCCTAACACCACGAGCGGGACCGCCAGCTCGCCTGCACCGTGACCAGCCAGCGAGCGTACCGCCTCAGCGGGCACGCCACGCCGCAAAGCGTCCGCTCCGGCCACCACTGCGCCCGGGTCACGATCCTCCCCGACCAGTGCGTGGGCTTCGCCGAGCCGCTCCGCGTAGGCGGAAAGCGCGGCGACCACGCGCTCCGCCGGCACACCCTTGGCCGCGCCCTCCAACACCTTGGCGACGAGCGGCTCGGTCGGCACGCCGGCCGCCTGCGCGTCGGCAAGCACGACCTCGATCTGGCTCACCGCCTGGGCAGGGAAGGCCTCCCGGATGCGCTCGAACCGCGCGTCCTGGGCCTGCGCGAAGTTTGGTAGCACAACCAACAGAATTAGAGCGGCGATTCTGCCCATACGGCACATACGGCTGGACTCCAAAGTTCTCCTATCCCCCACCTCACCGCCTCCTCCTTGATGACGATCAAGGCCGGCCCGCCGTCACCGGCGCGGGACGACGAGCGTGGCGTTGGCCCGGCCGAACTCGTCGGTCACGAGCCCCGTTGCTTCCTCCGGCACGTACCACTCGCCGTCGACGAGGAAGCCGAAGTGGTAGACACCCGGAGTCACACGTGCTTGCACGATCCAGGCCGCGCCCTCCCGGCGCATAGGGAGCGGCCGCCAGTCGGAGAAGTCACCGATGACGCTCACGCTCTCGGCGCCCGGGTGCTGGAGTCGGAACAGCACCTCGCGCGGCTCACCCTTCAAAGCCGTTGGGTCGCCCGCCGGCGCCTCGCTCAGCGTGTAAAGGGGCGGTGCCGAAGTACTCACGGTCAAGGCGTTCCAGGTGAGCGTGAGGCTGGCGTCGACGCCGGCCGGGCTGTTGAGCAGCGGGTCGGGCCCCGAGCGGCCCGCGGCCAGCTCGGTCGACCAGGCGCCGCCGAGCGGAATAGTGAGCTGCAAGCCGAGCTGGAGCTCGGGGTCGTCCGGCGTGTGCCAGACGCGGAGTTCTGCGCGCCACACGGCACGGCCGAGCGGACCGCTGGAGCCGGCGTAGCCGGTTACGTACTCACCGTCGGCCGAGCTGTAGGCCTCGCCGCCGCCCCAGACGCGCAGCCTGGCGAGCGGCCGGCTCAGCTCGACCCCGGCGCCGTACATCCAGAGGTCGGCCTCCAACTCCTCGGGCGGGTCGAGCGTGCGGTCTTCGACCTGCGAGCGGCCGAGGCCGGCGTATCCGCGCAGGGCCAGGCTGGCGAGCCCGGCAGCCAAACGCGCCTCGGGGATCACTCGCGCCGTGAGCGCCTCGTAGGGCGTCGGCTCGCCGAGCCGGAAGGCCGACACGACGCCGGTGAGCGTCAGCCGGCCGCTGCCCGGGATGCTGGTGCCGGCGAAGGCGCCGAGCGCACCGCCGATCCAGTCGGCGGCGGCGCCGCCCGTGGCGGCACCGCCGTAGGCGGAGAGGAAGAAGGGTCCCGCCCGGAGGCGCCCCCCGAGCTGCGCGTAGGTCGCTGCGTCCGCCTCCACGTTGGAGGGAGGGCGGGCGTGCGAGACGCCGGCGTCCAGATAGGCGCGCAACTCCTGCGCCGGGAGGCGGGCCGGGGTACCGAGGATGATCAGGAAACCGAGCGCTACGCTCGGAAGGGTGTGCCGCGCCGAGCTTCTGCCGGCGACTTTGCCCTCAAGAACGCTTAGCTGGCTGCGGAATGACCAAAACGGCGTTGCGATTTCCGAACCCGTCGTCCACGTACCGATCCGCCCGCGGATCGGTGGTCCATTGCGATCCGTCGATGACGAACATGTAGTGGTGAACTCCGGGCGTGAGCGCAACCCGACCGGTCCAGACGCCGTCGCCGTCGGGATCGGCGAGCACGACCCCCGGCGACCAGCCGTTGAAGTCACCGGCCACGGCCACCGTGCGAGCCGCTGGCGCCTCGAGCAGGAACTGCACGTAGGTCGTCGCGCCGTCCGCGCCCCACGCCGGCGGTGCGGGCGGCTCAGTGCGCGGTAGGAGCAGTATGAAGGCGATCGCGGCGGCGGCCGCGAGCCCGGCGAGCGGCGAGACGCGAATGGGCCGCGGCCGCAGCGCCCAGTCCGCCGCGCGCAGCCAGCCGGGCCGCCGCTGACCTGCCGGCAGCGCGCTGAGGATGCGGGCCTCGAGGTCGGCCGGCGCTTGCGCCGGGTCCGCCTCGCGCAGTTCGGCCAGCAGGCGCTCCCAGCGCTCCGCTTCGGCGCGCAGCTCAGCGGGCAGCTCGTTCAGGATGAGCTCGCCATCCAGGTAGGCCTGAAGCTCCGGTCTCATGTGTAGTCCTCCAACAACGTCTGCAACTCCTCACGTGCCCGGTGCACGCGCATCTTCAGCGCCGGTATCGAGGCGTTGAGCAGGTCGGACATCTCCTGGTAAGAGAAGCCCTCGATGTGCTTGAGCGCGAAGGCCTCGCGTTCGTCCGACGACAGCCGCTGCAGAGCGGCCTCGATGCGTGCCCGGATCTCGCCGCGTTCAACGCTCTCCGCGGGGTCGTCACGCTCGCTGGGGAGCGGGGCGGCCTCCTGCAGTCGCAGATCTCTGCGGCGGCGGCTCTTCAGGTAGTCTTTGCACTCGTTGGCGTTGATCTTGAAGAGCCATGCACCCACATGCTCGGCGTCACGGCAGTGCTCCAGGCCCCGGAACCCTTTGACGAAGGCGGTTTGAACGATGTCGGTCGCTTCGTCCGGCTGACCTGTCATCCTCGCCGCGTGCCGGTACAGAGTGTCCTCGTAGCGACGAACCAGCACCGCGAAGGCTTCGCGGTCCCCGTTCAGGACGGCGCGAACGACGGCGCCATCGCTCAGCTCGCTTTCACCCGCCGTCACGCGTTCTACCCTCACACTGTAGACGATCGGCGGTCTCCTCGCGTCACAGGCCGCCTAGGGCCGCCGCTGGTCTATTCTACATACAAAAGACCGGGCCCGCTCTGGCGAGCGGGCCCCGGAGGGAGGCTAGGCGGTTGTTGTCGGCGTCGCGTCAGCTCGTCTCGCAGCTGGCGCCGGTGATCGTGTAGTCGGCCGTCGCCGAGCTTCCGGCCGCCACCGTTACCCCCGCTGGATGATCGGCCTCGAAGGTGAGCGTCCAGGCCACATCGTTCACCGTGAGTTCCAACGTATCGATGAACCCGAGTTCGTACTCACCCGGTGTCAGGAACGAGAAAACGTAGGCGCCGGACTCAGGATCGACCTCCGCGGTCTTTTCCGCGCCGTCGCCCACGAGCATCGCCGTTGGCACGAAGTCGGCGAGCGTAACCGCCCGGTCGTCACAGGAGGGCAGCTCCACACCATCACCCAACGCCACGGTCCCGCCGATCGAGCCGGCGAACGAGAAGTCGCTGGCGATCATCACCGGGTGCATGATCCAGCGGCCCGACTTGCCCGCCTGGTGGCCGAAGCTCTGGCTTACGTCGAAGTCCACGACTAGGATCTGCGATGCCTCGCCCATCTCGAGCATGTCTTTCGGCAGCTTGACCTTGAGCCCGCTCTGGCTGCAGCTGGGACAGTGCAGCAAGCCGTCGACGCCCTCGATCGGTTCGAGGCCGTCCCGCGCCGCGTTCAGGCTCTCGAAGTCGGCCCCCGCGCTGGCGTAGACGGCTCCGCTCTCCGTCACCAGCAACGCTTCGCCCACGACAAAGCGGAGCTGGTGGTAGGTGCCGGCGGGCACCATCGCGTCTTCCACCAGGGACATCGTCTGGCCGGCCAGCTCCAACAGGTTGATCCAGCCGGTGGAACCCTCCAGCAGCCAGACGCGCCCGGAATGGCCATTCTCCTCCTCGGAGCCTTCCGAGCCCTCGGTTTCGTCCACGTGGCCCTGCAGGTAGATCCCGGTGATCTCAACCCAGGCCTCGGCGATGTCGCCCGGCATATCGGTGAGCAGGATCGACAG
>CAYFXF010000016.1:0-180 GCA_964347085.1 uncultured Gemmatimonadota bacterium
CGCACGGCGCCGGCGCCTCGACCTTCTCCGACTGGTGGGCCTACAAGGTCGAGGCCTACGACGCGATTCCCTACAACGCGGCCCTGATGGCGCGGCGCGCCGTCGTGGTCTCGATCAACTCGGACAGCCCGGAGGAGGCACGCCACCTAAACCAGGAGGCGGCGAAGGCGATGAAGTGGG
>CAYFXF010000016.1:190-1026 GCA_964347085.1 uncultured Gemmatimonadota bacterium
TCGCCGACCGGGTGGGCTCGATCGAGGTCGGCAAGGACGCCGACCTGGCGATCTGGGAGAACCACCCGCTCTCCGCCTACGCTAAGGCCGTGACCACGATCGTCGACGGGCGCGTCGTGTTCGACCTGGAGCGTGACCGCGAACGGCAGGAGCGGATCGCGGCTGAGAAAGAGGCTCTAACCAAGAAGGTGGGATCATGAAGGCGCTCAGCTTAATCACCCTGTGCGCCGTCGCGCTGCCGTCGGCGCTCGCGGCCCAGCACGACCCGCGGGTCGAGCCGGCGGCCGCCTACGTGATCCGCGGCGCGACCGTGCACACGCTGGCGGGCCCGCCGATCGAGGGCGGCTCGGTCGTCCTGCGTGAAGGGCGGATTGCGGCGGTCGGCACCGAGGTCGAGGTGCCGGCGGGCGCGGCGCCCATCGATGCGACCGGGCTGCACGTCTATCCCGGCATGCTGGACGGCTTCAGCCGGCTCGGGCTCACCGAGATCGGGTCGGTCTCGGCGACCCAGGACGTGAACGAGCCGGGCAGCTGGTACCCGCACCTGGCCGCCTACACGGCGATCCACCCGGCCAGCGAGCACATCCCGGTCGCACGGGCGAACGGGGTGACCCACGCGCTGACCGCTCCGGGTAGCGGCGGCGGGTTTCGCGGCGGCGGCTCGGGCGGGATCCCCGGCCAGGCGGCCTTCATCCACCTGGACGGTTGGACGGTCGAGGAGATGGCGATCGCGCCGTCGGCGGCGCTGGTGATCCAGTGGCCGCAGATCCGCACCCGGAGCTTCGACTTCTCGAGCTTCCAGGTGACCGAGCGGTCGTTCACGGAGGCGAAGAAGG
>CAYFXF010000016.1:1036-5903 GCA_964347085.1 uncultured Gemmatimonadota bacterium
GTGAGACCATCCAGGCCATTTACGACACCGGCCAGCCGCGCCACTGGCCGGTCCTGGCCTATCACTTTGCGGAAGCTGGCGACGAGGACCGTGGCCTGAAATACTACACCCTGGCCGGCGATGCCGCCGCCAAGGTATATGCTAACGCCGAGGCAGCGGCCCACTACAAGCATGCGGTCGAGCGGGGCGATCCGTCGAAGTTCGAGCGTAACGTGCAGCTCGAGTCGCTGGCCCGCACGCTGGGCGGCGGCCTGCCGGTCATCGTGGTCGCGCAGGACAAGCGCGCGATCGAGGGGGCGCTGGAGATCGCCGAGCGCTACGAGCTGCGGCTGGTGCTGGCCCGGGCGCGCGACGCGCGCGAGCTCAAGGCCGAGCTGGCGGAGAAAGGGGTACCGGTGATCCTCGACCCGCCGCAGTCGCTGCCGGCGGAGGAGGACGACCCCTACCATTACCCGTTCTCGCTGGCGGGCGAGCTGCACGCGGCGGGCGTGAAGATCGCGTTCGGCACGTTTAGCTCGTCCGACTCGCGGACGCTGCCCTACGAGGCGGCGAACGCCGTACCGTTCGGGCTGCCGTACGAGGAGGCGTTGAAGGCGGTGACGATCAACGCCGCCGAGATCCTCGGGCTCGGTGATCAGCTGGGGACGATCGAGCCCGGCAAGCTGGGCAACCTGATCGTGACCGACGGCGACCCGCTCGAGATCCAGACCTCTGTCGAGTACGTGTTCATCAAGGGTGTCCCGGTCGACACCGACAACCGCCATCGCCGGCTCTGGGAGCGACACCGCAAGCGGCCGCGCCCGGGCGAATCGGCGCCGGTCACCGCGACGGCGACGAACGGGGGCTAGCGAGACGGAAGTGTCTTCCGCACCGCGTTCACGGCGATTCGCGACTTCCGAATCACAGCTTAGTCGGGGAAGTGCTGGCGGATGAGTCGGTCGTACGTCGCGACCCGGTGGTCCCAGGTGTGGTTCTCGGTGGTGTAGCGGACAGCGCCGCTGACGTCCCAGCTCGGCTCGGCGGCCGCCGCGACCCGCTCGGCCAGCTGTTCCAGGTTCCCGTTCTCGACCACGAACCCCAGCCCCGCCTCACGGATGACGTCGTCGTTCGGGAAGCCCGCCTCGCTGACCACCGGTAAGCCGGCCCGCAGGTAGTGATAGACCTTGGTGCTCTCGTTGTTGTGCATGAATGGACCGGCGGAGACGATCACACCGACGTCTGCATGTGCGAGGTAATTCCAGGCCTTTGCATACGGCACGACTCCGAGGTAGGTGACGTGCGTCCGGTCAAGCCGGCTTACGTCACCCCGGCCCAGTAGGAAGAGGCGGAACCCGTGATCGGCTAGACGCCGGCCCAGCGCGTTGAGCTTGTCAACGAGGGCTTGGTTTGCCTCGGGCTGGCTACGCTTGCTGTAGATGTTACCCGCGAACAGGCAGCGCTTCCGCCCGAGCGAGGGGTAGGGGTCGGCCCCGCGTGCGGGAATCTCGCGATCGACCGCTCCGGGCACCAGCAGGATTTCAGCGCCGGGGCCGTAGCACTCGCGCCAGAGCGCCCGGGCCGGCTCGGTCAACAGGGTGACGTATCTCGCACGAGCATGGATCCGGCACTGGCTCTCGTACATCCGCTCGCGTCGCTCGCCGTAGAAGTAGATCCCGGGCATGTCGCAGGGCCCCACAACTGAGCCCATCTTCGCGATGATGAACGGGTGACCGCCGCCGCGGTACTTCCGTAGGTTCAGGAACCCGGCATGGAACGCCGTCTTGACCACATCGTAGCGGGACCAATCGGCTCGTGCGATCGGGATCCTGCGAAGGTTCGGTCCCAGGGTTCGGTTCGCGGTCCAGGGCCAGCTTCCGGCCCTCGCCCCCGCCATGTCCACCTGATGCCCGAGTCGGGCAAGCCCCTCGGAGATCTTGAACCAGCGGATGTAGGACATGTCCGTCAGCTGGAAGGCTCGACGCTCGGTGCTGTAGACGGTTATGATGCGTGCCATGGACGATGGGTCTCTGCGATGCGGCGGCTTGATCCGGTTGCCGCGAACATACGCTATGGCGGAACGGTCCGGCAACGCGCGCTTCATTTCGACGTTGAGCGTTCGCCAGCGGCATATGGCGCCCGGCTCTGTGAGGGCTTCAGTGACGGGTCGCACCAGCCGCCGGCGCTCGGTCGGGCCGGAACGGCTGACCGAGTTCTTGGCCCGGGGCTTCCGCGGGCGGGATTTCTTCCCCCACAGCTATTGCATCCTTCCCAAGGCCGGCCCGGACGCTTATCGATTGGGAAGATCGATGTGCAGGGTGGATGACCCGGCCGCCCAGCGTGAGATCGTGCTTTACGCTGGTTCGCCGGCTGTCGATGAGTTTCCCGACGAGCTGTTCTTCGACCGGGAGCTGATCTGGCATGAGCAGCAGTTCGGCCTGCGTGGGCAGGTGGCGTCGGCCAACTTGGTTGTCGTTGGGTCGGCGCTCTACTGCGTGGGCTACCTCTCCGATTTGGTCCAGCGGATCTCGAGACGCCGGGCCTACAAGACGCGGATCGAGAAGCGATTCGGGGGTTGGCCGTCCCTGATGCTCAACGCGATCTTGAGCTTCGCGCGCGAGCAAGGTTACAGGGCGGTCTGCGTCGCCAGCGCGGATCAAGTTCTGCAATCGGTCGAGCGAGACCGGTCGGTCGATCAGGAGCTGGTCCATCGCATCTACGACCGGGCGATCGAGAGGCACTACAGTGTCGACCGGAAGGGTCTGTGGTGGCGAATCGACGTGGCGAAGAACCTCGACCGCGTGGTGATGCCCGACAGGGTCGAGGTCCGACAAGAGCACGGCAAGACGGTCTGCGTCTGCCACGACGTCGAGCGGGGGTTGGGTCACACGCGCGCGGATCCGGAGTTCGCTCGGTCGGTGGACGGGCCTGCGCGGGACGCGTTGGCCGGTATGCTCCGCATCGAAGAGCGTCTCGGTCTGAAGGCGACCTACCACGTTCTAGGTTGTCTCATGGGAGAGGTGCAAGAGCAGATCGAGCGGGGAGGTCACGCGTGCGCCTTCCATTCCTACGATCACGTGATCCGGTTGCCGGCGTGGGCCGACGGGCCGGGCCGCCTGTTGAAGGGCGCGCTCAGGCGGTTCACACGCGGGCGCCTTGGACAGACCACCCGCCAACTCGCGCAATGTCGCTCGGTCGATCAACGGCTCAAAGGCTACCGGCCCCCGCAGTCGCGGATCACGCCTGAGCTGACGGACGAGAACCTGACCTTCCACAACTTCGAGTGGCTCGCGAGCTCTGCGGGTTCGCTCGGCTCGAAGACGCCCTATCTCAACAACGGGCCGGTGAAGATACCGACTCTGTTCGACGACTTCGCGCTCTACCGTGATCGTCTGGACTATCGGGTGTGGGAAGAGTGGGCGGTGCGGCTGATCGAGACGCATGATTTCGTTGCGTTCTCGCTCCACGATTGCTACGCGGATTTCTGGCTGCCGCACTACGAGCGTCTGCTCGAGAGGATCGGACCGTTAGGACGGTTCCGCACCCTGAACCAGATCTCGGCGGAGACGCTGCTGGCTCACGCTCTCTAGATCGCGCGGCCCGGGCGCCGCGACGCATCGCCTACAGGGCCTTCAGCGGCCGGTACTTTGATCCCAGGCGTATTCGACGTGCGCAGTCGGAAGGGAATTCTTCCTGGCCGGTCACCCCGTCCGAGTCCGCTCGGCGGCTATAGACGTAGCTGATCCGATACAGATGCCTGGAGTGTCCGCCGGCAAGCTCCAGCATGGCCAGGAAGTACGCCTGGTCGTCGGCTCGCGCCCAATATTCTCCTGTCTCGGGATCGATCAGAGTCTCATCTCTGATATGAGAGAACAGGCTCGCACGAAAAGTACGCGGGTGACTCGACTCCCAAGTCGCTTCGCGAAACGTGTTGGTATCAATCACATGTTGGGGAATGGGGCGGCTGAGAACAGATCGTCGGTTCGAGTGCTTCTTGGTGTTGTACGTACACCAGACCTCTTCATCCGCATATACTTTGTTGAGGAATCGCAATACGTATCGGTCGGCCAGCCGGTCATCTCCGTTCAGTTCGACCACAACTGATTCTGGCGGGGCTGCGCGAAACGCGCGGACCGTGTTCGCCGTACCGCCGAGCGGGCGCGAGTTATGGGTGTATTGCACGCTGTGGCCTGGATGTTCCTCCAACCATCGGCATATCAGATCGTGCGTTCCGTCCGTTGAGGCGTCGTCGATGACGACGTGGCGGACTCGCTGCCGATCGTAGCCTTGCCGATAGACCGAGTCCAGACAGCCGAGCGCGGCGGAGGCGGCGTTGCGCTCGCAGGAGACGACGTAGAAGGTCTGATCGTGCTTCGGTCTGACGAAGCCATACTTGGCGGCTTCAGCTAGGCGGCCCGCCCTATTTCGCAGATACCGTTCCCAGTAGATTCGGGTCCGAATCATGGCTTCTCTCTTCTCTGACGCGACGCCAGCCCGGCGTTCCGGACGAGCAGATCAGCGTGCCGACAAATCTCGCCGTCGTGGACGGCTTAGCAACCGAGATCACGCGCCGCCACGGCTGGCCCGCGGCCCGGCTCTTGAGTAGAACAGCTGAGCGGCCGAACTTGAGGGGGCCTGCGGCGCGGATGGGAGAGGGAAGGCGTTCCGCCGCCGCTGAAGATGAAGCCGGGGTCCGCAGCTAAGGTCGCGGGGTGACCCATGCAACTCAACCGAATCGGTGTGGTCGGAGCGGGCGTCATCGGGAGCAGCGTCGCGCAAGACCTCGCCCAGACGGGCCACCAGGTTGTGCTCATCGACGTCGCCGACGGGATCCTGGAACGTGCGAGGAAGCAGATTTCTACCCAGGTACGGTTTCACCATCTTGTGACGG
>CAYFXF010000016.1:5913-7428 GCA_964347085.1 uncultured Gemmatimonadota bacterium
TACGCCGACCCGGCTCGACCTGGCCGAAGTCCTAGGCCGGATCCGTTTCTCGACCGACTACGGCCTGCTTTCCGATCTGGACTTCGTGGTCGAGAACGTCACCGAGAGCTGGGAAATAAAGCAGAACGTGTACGTGAGGCTTGACACGGTCTGCCGCCGAGAATGCGTGTTCGCGTCCAACACGTCGGCGATTCCCATCACGAAGATCGCGTCGCTGACGAATCGTGCGCCGCAAGTCGTGGGAATGCATTTCATGAACCCGGCCCCGCTGAAACCCTTGGTGGAGGTGGTTCGTGGCCGTCATACCTCCGATGAGACCCTGCACCTGGCCAAGCTGTTGCTCGCCCAGATGAATAAGACGGCCATCGTAGTTGGAGATTCGCCCGGCTTCGTCTCGAATCGGGTCCTGATGCTCGCGATCAACGAGGCGGTCTGCCTTCTCCACGAGGACGTCGCCAGCGCATCCGATATTGACGAGATCTTCAAGCGCTGCATCGGCCACAAGATGGGCCCACTCGAGACTGCCGACCTGATCGGCCTCGACACCGTCCTATATAGCCTCGAAGTCCTGGGTGAGAGCTTCGGTACAGAGAAGTGCCGTCCCTGCCCGCTGCTGAGGTCGATGGTCGAGGCGGGGTTCCTGGGGCGCAAGACAGGAAGAGGCTTTTACTCGTATCGGTCAGGAAGAGTGGATCCGGCGGGCAGTCCGGATGTGCGCGGCGATGGATGACACGAAGGCCCAGATACGCGCCTTCCTGGAGCGCTCGCTGGGCCACAGTGGGTTCGGGGACGAGGAGGATATATTCGGTATGGCTGGTGTGACATCGCTGTTCGCGATCGAGCTGGTCCTCCACATCGAAGAGGCGTTCGGGGTCGCTCTAGGCGATAACGACCTGGACCGAGACAACCTCAGGTCGGTTCGTGCGCTGGTCGATTTGGTCGAGCGCAAGCGCCGATCCGGTTCGGGATGACCAGTGGGGCCGTTGGCCGAAGACCACGATGAAGATCGAGCTCACCGAGAAACATAAGGAAAGCCAGGCGCAGTTCCGGGCCTTCCCAGGCCGGCACATCGCGCCGCACGCCGGCGAGTTTGACAGACGGCAAGCCATCCCCCGCGAACTGGTCGGGCGGTTGGCCGCGGAAGGCTACTTCGCGGCCCACATTCCCCGCGAGCATGGCGGTCGCGGGCTCGACATGACGAGCTACGGGCTGCTCCACGAAGAGATCGGGCGTGGATGCTCCTCTGTTCGTAGCCTGCTGACGGTGCATGACATGGTGGCCGAGGCGATTCTGCGGCACGGCACGGAAGAGCAGGTTGGAACCTGGCTGCCTGTCTTCACCGCGGGCGGGGCCTTAGCCGCGTTTGCGCTCACCGAGCCCGAAGTCGGCAGCGACGCGCAGGGCATCCAGACCACCGCCTCGGAGGACGGCGGTGGCTATGTCCTGAACGGCCGGAAGAAGTGGATCAGCTTCGGCCAACTGGCCGACGTGTTCCTGGTCATGGCCCGGTGTGAT
>CAYFXF010000016.1:7438-13223 GCA_964347085.1 uncultured Gemmatimonadota bacterium
AATATCATGTCGAACAGAAATACATCAAGAATACAAATGTTTTATCCACTAAATTCAGATCACGCAAAAACGAATTTGAGATTTTAGATTTCTTTCCAAGCGCGATTGCCGGATTCCTGGTGGGGCAAGATGCGCCCGGCCTGTCGATCAGCCCGATGCGCGGGCTCCTGGGGCTCAGGGGCTCGATGCTCGCCGAACTCGAGCTGAAGGGCTGTCGAGTCGACGGGGATGCGCGGGTCGGCCGTGCCAGGATGCCCCCCGGGCTTTTCACGGCCAGCGCGCTCCACCACGGTCGCTTCAGTGTGGCCTGGGGCTGTGTCGGGATCGCCGAGGCCTGTCTGGAGGCATCGTTTGAGTACAGCAGTCAACGCGAGCAGTTTGGCGTCCCTCTGGAACAGCACCAGCTCGTGCGGCGACTGCTCACCGACATGCTCACTGATGTCCGCGCGGCATGGCTGCTGTGCTTGGGAGCCGCCGACCTGAGGCAGCGGCAGGACCCGCGGGCGGTTCAAGAGACGCTGATCGCCAAGTATTTCGCGTCGCGGATGGCTAGCCGGGTGGCCAGCAGCGCCGTGCAGATCCACGGTGCGCAGGGTTGCATCGACGCTTGTCCCGTCGAGCGCCATTTCCGCGACGCGCGAATCATGGAGATCATTGAGGGCAGCAACGAGATTCAGCAGCTTACGATCGCCAAGCTCGCGCGGCAGCGCTACGCAGCGGAGTGACGCACCCATGAAACTGAGCGAATCGAGGCCTTCAAGTCGCAAGTCGGGGCAGGCCAAATGTGTCGTCTGGGATCTGGACAACACGGTCTGGGAGGGCGTGTTGCTGGAGGGCGACGTGCTCCAGCTGAGAGACGGCGTGTCGGACATCATCCGCACGCTTGACGAACGCGGCATACTGCAGTCGATCGCGAGCCACAACGACCACGAGGATGCGCTGGCCACGCTGAGGCGATTCGAGCTGGCGCACTACTTCCTAGTGCCTCAGATCTCCTGGCGACCGAAACCAGAATTGATCGAGACCATCGCGGGTCATCTCGACATCGCCCCCGATGCCATCGCCTTTGTCGACGACGATCCATTCGAGCGAGACCAGGTGTCGGCCGCCCTTCCCGACGTGCTCTGCATCGACGCTGCGGACCTCCCCTTCCTGCTCGACAGGCCCGAGATGATCCCGCGGTTCACGACTGAGGAGTCCCGCCAGCGACGCTTGATGTACCAAGCCGGGATCGAGCGCCAGAAGGCCGAGTCGGTCTCGCCGGCCCGGGAATTCGCCCTGTCCCTTGATATGGTTCTTACGATATCCGATGCCGTGGAGGATGACTTGGAGCGAATCGAGGAGCTGACCGTTCGCACGCACCAGCTGAACTCCACGGGCTACACCTATTCCCGGAGTGAGTTCGATGAATTCCGATGCTCACCCGACCACAAGCTTCTGATCGCTGGCCTCGACGACCGCTATGGTACGTACGGCAAGATCGGGATGGCGCTGATCGATTGCCGTGACGATATGTGGCTCGTGAAGTTGCTGCTCATGTCGTGTCGGGTAATAACTCGCGGGGTTGGCACCATTCTGTTGAGCCACATCTTGATGGCGGCCGGTCGCGCCGGGGCCCGCGTTCAGGCCGAGTTCGTGCGGCAGGACCGTAATCGGATGATGTACCTGACGTTCAAGCTCGCCGGTTTCAAGGAGATCAGCAGACGCGGGAACGTGGCCCTCCTCGAGCACGACCTCAAATCCGTCGACCCGTTCCCCGATCACGTCGTGGTGAAGGTCCTCTGCTGAGGCACCGCAAGCTGCGGGATCGGGTGCACGTAGTCGGGGAGAGTGGCTGGAGACCGCAGGCAGAGTCCAGATGAGCGATTATCAGCTGGTTCGCTTCCGGCCGGATCTGGCTTCGCAGGTTGCGCGACTGCAAAGACACCTGTGGGGCCCCGACGTGGCCATCAACGCGCGCTACCTGGAGTGGAAACATCTTCAGAACCCGTACGCCTCAGAGCCCGACGTCTATCTGGCCTTGCATGGCGGCAGGGTCGTCGCCATGCGCGGGATGTTCGGGGCGCGCTGGGAGATCGGATCTTCCGGGGACCCGGCTTTCATGCCGTGTGCCTCCGACCTCGTCATCGACCCGGCCTACCGAGACCGCGGTCTATTCAGGGAACTTACGGAATACGCTCTTGGCGACCTCGAGTCGCGCGGCTGCGAGTACGTACTGAACCTCAGCGCTAATCATGCCAACTTCGTGGCGTCAGTCGTGCTGCTGGGCTGGCGAGCCGTGGGCTCGCTGGGGCCGCTGGTGCGGACTGCGGGGCGGAAACCACTCGGGCGCGCGGCTTGGCTCGGCCGGGAGCTAGCCAGGAAGATGGGGCTCAAACGGCGTGTTGTTGATTTGGGCATCACGAAGCGAGCAGCAGCTCGCGCCTGGGGATCGTGGGACCGGAGCACGGGTCGCTTCGCCGGCTCCGCGATTTCCTCTAGCGACCGACCCCGACCCGAGGCGATGGCGAAGCTGGTCGAGCGGATCGGCAGCGATGGTCGAGCCCGGCACGTCCGGGACGAGACCTACTTCAGCTGGAGGTTCAGGAATCCACGCTCCGCCTATCGCTTCCTGTACTGGGGCAGCGACAGACTCCAGGGTTACCTCGTGCTCGAGAAGACGGGCTACCTGTCGTCCGTCAGTATCGTCGATTGGGAGGCCTCCGATCCGGAGATCCGCGCCGAACTGCTGAGCGCGGCTGCCCAGAGTCGCTTCCCAAAACTCGAGAGCTGGAGCGCGACGTTGTCGGACGAGACTATCGCGCTGCTGCGGAACGCGGGGTTCGCAGCAGAACACGAGTTGAGATCGCCCGAGCGCTATTCCAAGCGGTTCATGTTGCGATCCGTGCGGGCGGGCGGGGCCGGGGATTGGCACCTGCGAGGGCGCAATCTTCTGGACCTGAATAGCTGGGACCTCCGGATGATCTACTCGGACGCGCATTGATCGGTGGCGAATGGGTTGAGCGTGAGCGCGTTCGGGAGTAACGCAGTGAAGGCCCACCTGGCCAAGTACTACAGGCGCATGCTGGACGCTGTGCAATCGGCAGCTGCGCGAAAGCGGCGCTACGCTCTGGATTACTGGAAACAGAGGGTCGTCAAGGAAGGCATACTCTCAAACCATCACTACGAACACTTCTATACTGTTCACTTCGGGTTGAACCGAGCCCATTACTGGGGAAAGACGATTCTCGATATCGGGTGCGGGCCTCGCGGCAGCCTCGAATGGGCCGAGGGAGCTGCTCAGCGGATCGGTCTCGACACGCTCGCCAGCGCCTATCGCGAGCTGGGAACGCGTCGACACCAGATGCAGTACGTGAACGCTGCCGCGGAGTCGCTTCCATTCTCCGATGGCTCGTTCGACTTTGTGTGCTCGTTTAATTCTCTCGATCACGTGGACGACCTCGAGAAGGCATCGGCAGAGATCGTGCGTGTCCTGGCGCCGGGCGGACTCTTCCTCCTGCTCACGGACGTTCACAGCAGGCCCACTATCAGGGAACCGCAAGCGTTCCGGTGGGAGATCGTCGGGCAGTTCTCTCCTCCGCTTGAGCTGCTCGGTGAGAGGCGTTACGAGCGCACAGAGCGCGGGATCTACCAGAGTATCGAAGCGGGCCTCGAATACGATCTATCCGACGATTCGGAGCGGTACGGCGTATTGTCGGCGAAGTTCGCGAAGCCGCTATGAGCTCGGCTCGGCGGCGGGGGGCCGTGGAGAGTCTGGTCAGATTCCTCTTGCGGCCGTTTGTGCCCGTGAAGGTACGACCGAGAATTGAAACGGCATATTACAAGCTGCGTCACTTCGGGTTCAGGTACTCATGTCCATTCTGTGATTCTCAACTAAGCAGGTTCCTACCACTGGGACTCGCCGCTCCTGTTCTGAAACAAGAGAGCGTCACTGGAGCTGGCTATCGGCGCGGCCGCTGCCCGGTTTGCGGTTCCGCAGATAGAGAGCGGCTGATCTATCTCTACCTCTTACACAAGACATCGGTCTTCAGTAAGCCCGTCAGGCTTCTGCACGTGGCCCCGGAACAGAACTTGGCGGGCGTTTTACATAAGCAGAAGAACATAGACTATCTGACGGCGGGTCTTGGCCCGAGTGGCGTAATGGTCAAGATGGACATATGCAATATTGGGTTTCCCGACTGTTCAATCGACGTGATCATCTGTAATCACGTTCTGGAGCACATAGTCGACGACAGGAAGGCTATGTCCGAGTTGTACAGAACATTGAGACGGGGAGGATGGGCGATCGTGCAGGTGCCCTTGTCAGTGTCACTAGTAAGTACCTATGAAGATCTCTCAGTGACGACACCCTGGGCTAGAGAGGAAGCCTTTGGTCAGGCAGATCACGTGAGGATCTACGGGCAGGACTACAGGGATCGGCTGGAACAAGTCGGCTTCAGAGTGAGCGTGTTTCAGTGGTCTAGAGAAGCTGCTCAAGAGTTTGGCGGCGTCAAGAACAGATTTGCCCTGAACGAGGATGAGCGCGTCTACATTGCGACTAGGCCTTAGCAGCGACCCGTTAACGCTCGGGCACAGATCAGCCGAGTACGAGGTCAACTTGTGACGCACGGGCGCGAATCGGCGGCGGATGCGGCCGGCCCACGTCCCACGATCCTCTTCCTGATCCAGGGTCTCGGACTTGGCGGGGCCGAGCGCAGTCTCATCACCCTCATGAACCACCTCAGGCGGTATCGGCCGATCGCGGTCGTGCTGCGCGAGCGGCTGGCGTTGCTCGACGAGCTAGACCCGGCGATTCCGCTGTACAGCCTGGACCGGCCCGTCGGTGCCCCGCTGGCGCGCTTGGGTCCGGCGGCCGGGGAGTGGCGTAAGGAACCGAGGACGCCGCCCTTCTGGATGGCTCCGCCGAGGCTCGCGCTCTACATGGATCGACTGCGGCGGCTGGTTCATCGCACGGGGAGTCAGGCCGTCTGCACATTCCTGACCAAGTCGCACGTCGTTGCGTACCTGGCGCGGCTGGTGTTGGGAGAGCGGCTGGGGCTGGTGATCAATATGCACGAGTCGCTCGGCGAGCACTTGCGGATTCATTGGCCGCGGCGCGCCGAGCGAGTCATCGTGCGATCGTTGTTGCGGTTGGCCTACCGGAAGGCCGATTCGATCGTGGTCGTCAGCCCGGGACTGGCGCCGGAACTGGCGAGCTACGGCGCACCCGCGGACCGCATCTGCGCGCTGGCGAACCCGATCGATTTCGAGCGCGTGCGCGAGCTGGCCGGACAGCCGGTCACGCATCGGGTTTTCGATCAGCCGGGTGCGCGGACGGTGCTCAGCGTCGGACGTCTGGTGCCGCTCAAGTGTTTCGACGTTCTCATCCGAGCCTTCGCGCGTGTTCCTGGCGAGCTCAAGGCGCGGCTGGTCATCATCGGCGACGGACCGGAACGCCGATCGCTGCAGGCTCTGGCGGAGGAGCTGGCGGTCGGAGAGCGCGTGCATCTGCTCGGCGCGGACCTGAATCCGTGGAGGTACATGGCGCGTGCGACGGTCTTCGCACTGTCGTCCCGCACCGAGGCGTCGCCGATCGTGCTCGGCGAGGCCTTGGCGCTGGGCTTGCCGGTCGTGGCTACCGACTGCGGGCCGGGCGTCCGGGAGTATCTTGAAGGCGGGGCCCACGGGCTTCTGGTCGAGCGCGGCAACGTGGACCAATTGGCGGCCGCGCTCAAGCGACTGTTGGCCGATTCGCGGCCGCCGCCGGGGCCGCAGGCCCTGGTGCCCAGCCATATCGAGCGGCACA
>CAYFXF010000016.1:13233-14787 GCA_964347085.1 uncultured Gemmatimonadota bacterium
GCAGGCCTACGAGGCGATGCTGAAGCGCGTGCTCCACGCCAGCCGCAGAGGATGAGGACAGGATCACACATCGAACTGAGGATTACGGTGACCTTGGCATGAGAGGTTCGCAGAAAGGCGCGCAGGGGGCGAAAGTGGCGGACACCGGCGCTCCGACTGTGCTGATTCTGATGTATCACGCTGTGATCCCGACTCGACTCGCGGTGCCCCACTCGTGCTTCCTGGAGCGCGGTTCGTTCGAGCGGCGACTCCGTTACGTCCAGAGCCGATTCGAGATCGTCGCGCTGGAAGAGGCGCTGGAGCGTCTGCAGGCTGATCGAAGGCGTGCGCGCCTGGCCGTGCTCACGTTCGACGACGGCTACCAGAACCACCACGACATCGTGCTCCCCATCCTCGAACAGGCACGATGCCCGGCCACGTTCTTTCCCGTCAGCGGATTCGTGGGCACGGAGGACACTCTGTGGTTCTGCCGGGTCCACCGCGCGATCGCTCTCACCCGCAAGGACTCGGTAGTCTGGGACGGAGCTGTGCATGGCCTGGCGAGCGGCGCCGAGTGTGCCCGCGCCACCCACCGCATCCAGGAGGCACTCAAGGTCCTGCCGCAGCCGCAGTTGCTCGAGCGAGTCGGGGAACTTTCACGGGTTCTGGGAGTCGATCCCGAGGAACCGATTGCCGCCAACTCGCACCACCGCATGCTTAGCCTGGAGGCGCTGCAGCGGCTGGCCGAGTCACCTTGGGTGACGCTGGGCGCCCACTCGCACTCGCACGCCGTACTTTCGCTCCTGAATACTGCGGATCAGGCCCAGGAGATCGACCGGTCGATTGAGTTCCTGGAACGCACGACCGCCAGCCGTTGCAACCTCTTCAGCTACCCGAACGGTCGGGCGGTTGATTACAACGCTGTGACCCTGCAGCACCTTGCCGCGCGGGGCGTGTACGCCGCCGTCACCACCGAGCCGGGTCTCTGCCGGCCCACGACCCCACCGCTGGAGCTGAGGCGTGAGGCACACGAACCCTGGGTGCCCGGCTGGCTGTTCCGCTGGAAGATCCGGCGCTTGACGACGCGGCGGCCCGGCGATGTCCCAGCCGGGCGTGGGACCTAGGGCGAGGCCCGGCCGTTCGCTTGAAGGCCCAGTTCGATGTTGCGCCGCGGCGGGTTCAGGTAGCGGGCGAGGAACTCATAGATCACCCGGCGGACCTCCCAGGCCTCGGGCACGTCGAGCCGGTCGAAGCTGTGGCCGCCGGGCAGATCGTAGATCTCGTACTCGAAGGTCTTGCCTGCCGCCTTGAGTGCCTGGACCAGGTGCTCGACCTCGATCACGTTCACGTCCTCGTCCGACACGTTGCCGTGGATGCGGAGCGGGCGCGTCAGCTTCTCGACGTTCCAGACCGGCGAGCGGCGCTTGTACTCCTCGAGGTTCTCGCGCGGCGTCGCATCGATGTGGTATTCCGCCTCGTAATAGGCCTGATAGCTCGGGCCCAGATAGCCCATGCGCTGCACCAGGTCGGACACGGGGACGCCGGCGAACCCGACGTCGTACTTGTCGGGATGGT
>CAYFXF010000016.1:14797-27894 GCA_964347085.1 uncultured Gemmatimonadota bacterium
GCCAACTCCAGCTCGTCTAGCTCCCCTTTGCCAAACGCAATTGCGCGAACGCCGCGTCACCATACAGGCGCGCGACGCCGGCGAACCCGACGTCGTACTTGTCGGGATGGTCGAACAGGCTGTGCAGCGCGATCAGGCCGCCGTGGCTCCAGCCGAGGATGCCGACCCGGCCCGCATCGACGCGCGGATGGTTCTCGGCCACCCAGTCGCGCGCGGCCAGCACGTCGCCGACCTCGCGGCCGCCGTAATCGATCGCGCGGTAGATGCCGCTCCCGTAGCCGGTCGAGCCGCGGTACTCGGGTGCGACGACGATGTAGCCCTGGGCGACAAGCTCGCGGACGATCCGGCTGTAATAGGTCGTGAAGTCGGCGTGGACGCCGCCGTGCGGTAGGGCCAGGAGCGGCAGCTTCCGGCCGCCGAACTCGTCGCGCGGCGTGAAGATGTAGGCGTAGAACTTGAACGGGTTGCCCGGACCGCTGGGCGGCGGATCGGGCTCGTTGGCGAGCGGCGGCCCGTAGATCCGCACCTTCTCGACCACGGCCAGATCGCCCACCCGCTCGAACCAGATCACGTCGTCGACCAGCTTCTCCAGCACGTCGAGCCGGTGGCGCAGGACCTCGTTAGCGCCGAGCAGCTGCTCGACCCCTTCTGCGGCCTGCTCGGCCGGGGTCTGGGCCGGCGCCGGGGTAGCGGAGCTGAGCGTCGCGAGCGCAGCCGCTAGCGTGAGTGCGGGGGTGAGCGCGGTGAGACGCATCGTTCCCTCCCTGAGTCGGGGCGCTGCCGTGAACGGTAGGGGCTCGAGAGGAAAGTCCGATCTCGAGACAGGGCAAGCAAGGTGGCGGCGTGGATCCACTCGGTCGAGCAGCCGCTCAGCCCAGAGCTCAAGCGGAGGCTCGCGGAGCTCGAGGACGGGCAACGCCTGCCGGACGAGCGGCTACAGGACCTCCTGGAGGCTGAACGCTTTCGAGGCGAGCTTAGCTGCGCCAATCTGTGCGAAACGGACCTCCGCCGTCACTGCGGTGACTCGAGGTACTCGCGCATCTCGAGCATCTCCTGCCGCTTTCGTTCGTCGACCTCCGGGTAGCCGATCTCCAGCTCGCGCAAGTTGCGCACGAGGAGCTCCGCCACCTTCAGCCGCATGTAGGGCTTGTCGTCGGCGGGTATCGCGTACCAGGGCGCCCAGGGTCGCGAGGTCGCGTTGAGCGCGTCCTCGTAGGCCGTCATATAGTCGTCCCAGAAACGCCGCTCCTCGCAGTCGCCGATCGAGAACTTCCAGTTCTTGTCCGGCTCGTCGATCCGGGCCAGGAAGCGGCGCCGCTGTTCGTCGCTCGAGACGTTGAGCCAGAATTTGAGGATCACCACACCGTTGCGCGCCAAATGCCGCTCGTGCTCGACGATCGAGGCGTGGCGCTCCGACCAGATGCGCGCCAGATCGATTTCGCCTGGCAGCTTCTGTGCGCCCAGCCACTCCGGGTGCACGCGCACGACCAGTACCTCCTCGTAGTAGCTACGGTTGAACACACCGATCCGGCCGCGCTCGGGAATTCGCCGGCTCGTGCGCCAGAGGAAATCGTGGTCCAGCTCCTCCGCGGACGGCTGCTTGAAGGAGAAGACCTGACAGCCGGCGGGGTTGACCCCGGTGAACACGGCGCGGATGGTGCCGTCCTTGCCGGCCGCGTCCATCGCCTGGAAGATCGCGCGCACGGCGTAACTGTCGGTCGCGTAGAGCATGCGCTGCAGCTCGCCGAGCTCTTTGCGCAGTCCCTTCAACTTCTTGCGGTTCTCCTTGCGGTCGTCCGCGTCCGTGGGCGGTGCAGTCGGGACTTCGGCGACGCGGAACGATCCGTCGTAGGGCACGAGGTAAGGGTCATCGACGGCTGTGAACATGCGGCGCTCTCTCCCGGGATTGCGGGGCTTGCGGACCACGCGTTGGCTTGCAGGCGAACGGTTCGGCGGCAAGATAGAGAGCCGCGGCGCGAGGAGCCAGCGCGGCAGGGTTGACGATCCGGAGGTAGGACTGGGTCACGGCTTTCCGCCTGCCCACCGTTAGTCCGGCGACCCCTAGAGCGTCTCGACCGAGAGAGCGGCGGACCGCGGATCTCTTACGGGACCGGGGTCGTGGTCTCTTGATTTGAGCTGCGGCAGATAGCGGGTCACGCGTCGCCGGATCGATGTCGCCAAAGGGTAGGCCCTTGCATAGCTCACAATTCGAGCGAGGACGCGAGCGCTTACCTGAATCACTCGACCCAATCGAGGACTAAACAACTGCACCCGTCTAAGAGCACGGTGCTTCGAGAGCCCCGTTGAGTGCAGCCACACTTCTTCCCAGATTGTCCGGCGCTCCACCCGCCCGAGTAACAGCGCGTGCACCCAGCGGTTGATCGGCCCATATGTCGGATGCACTCTAGATCGGTTTCGCTTCTGCTGGGCTAGTAGATAACTGACCAACGCGATCTCTTCGAAGGGATCCTCTGTTACAGCGCCCTTAGACCATCGGACTGCGAAGTTCAGGGCTCGATTGAGTGGCTCCGACAACTCGTGCTTGCCCGCCTGCTGCCTCGTGTATTTGATCTCGGCCGCGGAACACGAAGCGGTCGCATGATGGAGAACCAGAAGGTCCCTGAGTCTCCCTCGGCGCGAGGGATGGTCCATAACCGCGTGGGTCAGAACGTGCCAGAGGTGGTCCGCCGGTGCGAGACACCACAAGCCCGGAAGTGTCGAAATCTCTTCAATGTGTTGCCAGAAGTCCCTTTCCGGATGGACTACGTTGACAGCTAAGGCGTGATGAATCTCGATCGGCAATTCGGTTCCGCGGATGAGCGCGTCGAAATGACTCGGCGTGGAACCCACCACACCCTCGTACCCACGATCGATTAACGCCGCGACGAGTCTCTTGCCATCCTCTTTCGGCAGGAGCACGTCGACGTCATTCAGGTCGACGCACGCGTCGTCGTCCAGGGCTGAGACGCCTCCTTTGAGGACTATGGGACGGCACCCGTTCTCGAGCGCCCATTCCCCGATCGCGCGGAGCTGACGGCGGGCACTCGACACGCGCTCCATCTCCCATTCGGCTTCCCGCCTGAGCATGTTCCGGAAGAGTTCGGGAACGTGCGCCGGGAACTCCGAGCTTCCGAGGACGCGGCTCAGCGGGTGGGCGCACCGTTCGACGCGCAGAAATAGACTCCAGCCGTCGCTCGAGAAGAACGTGCTCTGGCTCAATAAGGTCCGCGCGTTCACGACGTCGGACCGTGGGGACAGTAGGTTCAGTGCGAGCGCGCGCGCCCGAAACGCCTGGCTGATCGCTGGATCCACCGGCTTCATTCGGTCCGTCCGGTTCGGTCAGCCCAGCGGGCGCGCAATCGCGCGCGCTCGCCCTCTGAGTAGAAATGCCTGGCGTACTTGGACTCGTACAACTCATCCAGCAAGGGTAGGGGGATTCTGAGCCGCCGTTTGAACTCGGCGTACTGGTCGGCGTAGGGTTTTTGGCTGGTGACGTTGCTGCGAACGATCTCGAAATCCTCCAGGTCGAGAAACTGCGCGATGGCTCGGGCCTTGGCGCGATCATCCAACTCGCACTTGAGGACGAGCAATTCGATCGCGCTGCTCGAGATGACCGTGTAGCCCTTGTCGACCGGGAACGGATGCTGGAACACGTCGATGCCGAGCGTGATCCTGAGCTCCGCGTCGAACCAGACCAGCGGCCGCGAGTGCAGGTAGCGTGTCAAGAACACACCGATGAGCTCGTCGATATCGTGGTTCGACCGTTGGATCTTCGCATCGCTGTACTGGTCGATCAACTGGAAGAACATGGAGACGTTATTGGCCACCGGTTCCCGCACCAAGGTGATGACGCGCAACCGCTGCCCGGATTGGACGTAGGCTTTGTAAATACGCTCGGAATAGAATCGCTCCCGAAAGCGCAACCCCAGGCGCCGTCGCCGGGAGTAACCTCGATAAACCCGCCGGTCGTGCTCGATTGCACGTCTCAGGTAGTCGCGGGATTCCGGCTCGATGGCTGTCCGGTCGGGATCGCGCTCTCTGAGCGGATGAAACTCGTGGCTCATGAGGACGAGCCGGGTCCGCGGGTCGCGACAACGGAACAATGAATTCCGAATAGACGAGGAGCCCACCTTTCCCATCTGGTAGACGAGAATGGGGTCACGCCAGTTGAGCAGCGGCGCGATGTTGACCGCGAAGTACTCGTAAACTCGCCGGTCGATCCATCGCTTGTTCAGGTGCATCGCTGTCGGTCGGTAGGTTCAGCCAGCCGCACGGCTAAATCATCTCCATACCGGGCGACTCGAAGACGAAATCGGGGCTGAGGCTCGAGTTGTAGGCGCCCGCAGCATAGTGCACCAGGTAGTCACCCGGCTCGGTCTTGGGAAACGGTCCCTCGTACAGGATATCGTTCTCACGGCAGGTGGACCCGTAAATGATCGTCGGCACCTCTGCACCCGTGCGTTGCTCGAGCTCGCTCGTGTAGACGCGGATGATCTGTGGGCAGTAGTGGGTGAGCGGGACCATGGAAATACTGCCGTTGCAGCTGACTGCTTGCCTGCGGTCCCGCTCCTTCACGTGATGGACGCGCGTCACCAGGATGATTCCATCGCTCGTCAGATACCGTCCCGGCTCGACGACCAGAGTCGGTTGCGCTCCGTTATCCGGGAAAAACGGTTTCAGGGAGTCTGCGATGGCGCGGATGTAGACGTCGATGGGCTGGGGTTTCCAGGTCTCTCGGCTCTTCGGCTTCGGGCCGTGAGCCGGAAAACCGCCTCCCAGGTCGATGAACCTGAGAGCCTCGTGGTGACCGGCCAGGTGCTGTTTTGCAAACTGGCCCAGGCGGTTCGCGGCGTGGCTATAGATCGCTGCCTCATCCGTATCGCCGTACAAGTGCATATGTAGCGCCGCGATGTCCAGCCGGGAAGCTTGGCGAATCTTCTCGACGGCACCGGTCGCCTCGCCGTTTTCGATGGAGAACCCGAACCGGCTGTGTCCCAGCCTCGGCAAGCTGCTGCTGAGGCGGAGTCCAATCCCGATCGGCAAGCGGCTGCACGCGGATAGTTCGACTATCCTGTCCAGCTCGTCGTGGTCGTTGACATTGAGAAGCGCGCCGTCCTCGATAGCCGAACGAAGGTCGAGTTCGGTCTTATAGGGCCCGTTGAATATGATGGACTGACCGGGGTATCCAAGTTGCCGTGCGAGCCGATACTCGCGGCCGGACACGACCTCGGCCCACCCACCCAACTCCCGAAACAGGCCGGACTTCGCCACGAGGTAGTTGGTCTTGAAAGAGTAGCTGATCAAATGGCGGCGCCAGGTCTGGCTCAGACAATGGTAAAGGGCGCGATACCTGTCGATCAAATTGTCACGCTCACAGAGGAAGATCGGCGTTCCGGTGCGCGCGAGCGTTTGCAGTATCATCGCCCGTTTGCGGTCGATTTGTGGGTAGTGCTCCAGGGTCGTTTGGGGCGTTGCCTCTATCACATTCACAACGGGTGCCGTGACCGGGTCTGCTGGCGTTAGGGTTTCAAAGATCGGCTTCGACTTCGAACAGGCCATCACATTCGAGTCGGCGAATTGTGGCGATGTCGCGCTCCAAGGTACGTATGTCCTCGTCGATTAAGGTTACTATACCCGCGACTCGCTTCAAGACCTCACCCGGTTTGGCTCCTATCGACACGGAATGTAGAGTCGGCAAGCGCTCGATCTCCTCCAGGCCCCTCAGGCGAAGCAACCGGCCGGCTTGCCGAGGGATCAGGAATACGTTGACCGCGCGTCTCCGGAGCTGCGGCCGGTCATGTACCGACGTTAAGAAGCGGTCCGGCGCCAGAATCGTGGCGACCGTCTCATCGAGCTGGCAGATGCCGCCACAGGTTCGGCTCAAGATGGCATTGATACCCGCTGTTAGGCGGGCGCCAACTTCGATCAGCACCGGCCCCCCCTCCACCCACATCACCTCGCAATGTGCGGGTCCGAATTGGATGGCGAGGCAGTCCAGCACCTCGAAGGCGAACGCTTGCAAAGCTACCTGAGGCTGACCGCCGTAGGGCAGGAGCATCATGGCGTCATAGGAAGCCGAGTCAGAGGATCGGCGGTATTGCCAGTAAGCGGTGGTCTTGCGTCGACCTTCGTAGCTCACCGTATCTACGACGTACTCCGTGCCGTCAAGAAACTCTTGCGCTAAGACCACTTCGTTCGGGTCACCCAAAACGTTGGGGCTTGCCAGTATCAGTTCAGCGGCGCGACGCACCTCGTCGGTGCAGCTGCAGCGGAGAACGTTGTCAGAGGCAACGCTCCTGGCAGGCTTAAGAATCACCGGCCAGTCGACCGAGTCTCGGATCCAATCGAGTAACTCCTCGACTGAATTCGAGCGGAACTGCTTTGGCGTTCGGAGTCCCCTGCTACGGACCACCTCCAACTGGAGATACTTATCTCTCCGCGTCTCGCTCATCACTGACCCATTGCCGGGCAGCGACAAGAGCTCACTCAGTCGGTCGGCGAGTTGGACGCCTGATTCGAAGCCTGCGATTACGTGGGTGGGGTTATGCGCCTTCAAGCTTGAGAGCGTGTCGTCGAGATTGGACCCATGCTCGATGACCTCCACGAACGAGGCCGCATTGAATCGGGATTTCATGGCGTCCGGAATGCGTGGCGAGCTTTGAACTGCGATACAGATCGCGTTCTGTGCCCGAAGCTCTTCCGCCAGTATGGCGCCGGAAGAGTAGGGGTCCACAATGGCGACGCGGGCGTTGGACAAGCCGAACAGTCTCCTTTCTAACGTACCAGCTGGGCTTCAGCGGCCAACTGGAGAAAACTGAACTCGCCGCCAGCCGCGATCAGAGACTCGCGGTCCCCTTGCTCGACCAGCTTGCCGTCGCGCAGCACCAGGACGCGATCGGCAATCTCGGCGAGCGTCAGACGGTGGCTAATCGCGAATATCGTACGCGCTCTCTTGTCTGAGACGAGGTTTTGCAGAATGCGCCGTTCGAGGTGCATATCGAGGGCGCTGGTCGCCTCGTCGAGAACGAGAATCTCCGCTTCCGTCAGAATAGCGCGAGCGATGGCGATTCTCTGCTGCTGGCCCCCGCTTAGACGCACGCCGCGTTCGCCGACCACAGTCTGTAGTCCGTCGGGCAGCTCATCGATGAGGTCCTCCAGACATGCCAGGCGAATGGCGTCGTCGAGTTGCGCGGCCGTGGCATCCGGGACACCGACGTTGAGATTAGACTCTATGGTGTCGTCGAACAGAAAAACATCTTGGGCGACGTAACTCACGGCACGATGCAAGTCGTCACGACGGATTTCTCGCAGATCGACCCCGTTGACCAGGACCTGACCCTTTAGCGGGTCGTAGAAGCGTTGGGCGAGTTTCGCCACTGTGGACTTGCCAGCGCCGCTCCTCCCGACCATCGCGACCAGCTCTCGCGGCATGACTTGGAAAGACAGGTTCTCGAGCACGGGCTCATGGTCGTAAGCGAACGAGACATCGCGAAATTCGATCGTGCCGTCTCCGACCGGTAGGGGGCGCGGATGTTCGGAATCACGAATCTCCGGCTTTTGATCGAAAAGCTCGAAGGCGCGAGCGCCGGCGGCGAAGCCGTGCGAAAGCCCAGCGACCAGATGGGCCAATCGCTGAGCGGGAGCCTGCATCAGGAACATCACGGCGAGAAAAGAGAGGAGCTGACCTTCCGTCAGCTCACCGTTCAAGAGCGCAGAGCCCGTCCAGAGAAGGAGTCCGGCCAAAGTGGCGCCGGTGATAAGATCCACCAGCGCGGTGGCGGAAGCGCGAATTCGAGTGGACTTCACCTGCCACTCGTAGTGGCCCTTATTGGTCTCGGAGAACCGAGCATGCCACCTCTTTGCCACGTCAAAGGAGAGGATAACGGCGATTCCGCCGATCATCTCTGTGAGATGATGGGTGACCTTCGAGACGCTCTCTTGAACGGCTCGAGCCATCAATACGATCCGGCTGCCCATGGAACGCAAAAGAAAGCCAGCGACGAGCATGACCAGGAAACAGAGCAATCCCCACTTGAATTCTTGAATCAGCATCACGGCCAACAGCAGCATCAGCGTCAGCCCGTTACGAATGACTCCCTGCAGGGCGCTGACCGCGGACCAGTCGAACACCGTGATGTCGTTGATCACGCGTGAGATGAGGTCACTGGAGGGGTGCTTGGCGAAATAACCTAAACTGTGCCGTGTGAGATGATGGAACAAGTCGGCGCGAATCGCCTGTACGATATGAGCACTGACCATCCTCGCAACGACCAGGTACAGCCAGTTGAACACGGCTTGGGCGGTGAAGATTGCCAGCACAATTGCACAAAGAAACCGTAACTGGGCGTGCCCGGTCGGACCCTGAAGGAAGGAATCGACGGTCGGTTGAATGATCCACGCCTTCGCCGCGGTAAGACTGGCGGCTAGCAGGAGAAACACCAGGGACAGAATGAACTTCCCGCGGACCGCGAAAAGATAGGTGAAGAGCCGTCGGGCAACGGTCCGGGAATCCGTCGAGTCCATGAAGGTCAAGCCCTGACCGATGTGTAAAAGTTCTCAAGCATGCTGCTGGACAACCTCTCCATGCTGCTTGATCGGCCTTTCGCTCCAAGCAGCGGCGCGTCTGCGTACCGGCGACCGCTCGACCTCGTTCGTCGGGCGGATCTTCCTCCGCGTGGGGCAGGGGAGCAGGTGAATCGTGGTGGCCGCAGCGAGTCCTTGGTCAGACACATTATCGCTACTTGGTCCAATCACCGCTACGGGGAGTTCTTTGCCCCCCTGCCACATTGCCCGTAGATTTGAACCCGAATATGTTGTGCCTCGGGTGCAGTCGCGAGTGCTTTCTTGAGGGGATCACGACTCTTGAGTAGTGTCGGATCAAAGCGTGGGGATGCGGTCCGAGTAGCACTTTTCTCGAAGCTCAAGCGTCTCTACCAGCTGCAAACCGGTACCTACTGGCGCAACCCCTGTAACACAAGATAATCGATACCGGGTTTCGTTATGCGCCATTTGGGGCATCACGCGGTGGCAGAGGGCGACGGATCGGTCATAGTCGAGCGGGTGCAGGCCGTGCTGAGCCGACGTCCGTACAGGCGCGATCGCCCTCGCATCACGCTTACCTATGCACAGAGCCTCGACGGGTGCATAGCCGCCGACGCCGGCACGTCAACCCAGATTAGCAATTGGCATTCGCAGGTTCTTGCCCATCAATTGAGAACAGTCCATGACGCCATTATGATCGGCGTTAACACCGTCCTTGTGGATGACCCGCTTCTTACAGCGCGCTACGCTTCCGGCGACCAGCCGCGGCCGATCGTCGTGGATTCGCGGCTCAGGACTCCGTTAAATGCCAACCTCACGCGGCGCGAGGACGATTCTCTGATCATCGCGACGACGGAAGAGGCGAGCGCCGACAAGGCGGCGCAACTCACCGACGCTGGCGCTACGATCATGCGCCTAACCGTGAACGAGAAGGGGCTCGTCGATCTGGCCGCATTGTTCAAGCAGCTGCCCGAACTGGGGATCGGATCCGTGATCATCGAGGGCGGTGCAAAGCTGATCACCAGCGTTCTGCAGGGGCAATTGGCGGACCAGCTGGTGCTGGCGATCTCACCGCGCTTTCTCGGCGGCGTTCGCGCTGTCGGGAGCATGTGCCAGATCGACCCGGAGCTGAGGCCGAGTCTTAAGGACGCCTACTTCGAATCGATGGCGGGGGACTTGATCGTACACGGGGAGTTCGACTGGGCCACCTGATGGGCGGCCACGGACTCGTATTCGGCCTACTCGATACCTCGGGCGCGATCCGAGACCGCTCGCTTGCCTCCAAAAGTCGGGAATTGACGATTACCTGGTCCCGTTACGACTACCACGGGACGATCATCGAGAGACCCACTATCGACGCCATCATCGCCCAGGCCGGCGGCCAGGGATTTCGGTACTGCTTCATACTCTCCTACGGCCAGATCCTCCGTGAGCGATGGGTCCTCGATCAGTGCGGCCATGGCAACTTTATAGCGGCCCTGGAAGACTGGTTGGCCGAGCATGAGGTCCTGGTCGCGGGGCGAATCCTCAGAGCGGGGGACGGCTGGTATGGTCTCGACCACCGCTGTTTGCTGGTGGACACCCAGCTTCATGCCCAGTGTCGAAGGCCGCCGTTCGGGCGCCCCGAAGAGCATCTCCGGGATCTGCCAGGCGCATCCGAGGCCACTCGTAACGGGCAGATCGCTCGCTTGAGTCCCACGGGGCGAGCCATCCGCTGCGCCCCGGGACTGCGAGGCTGGGGTTTCATACAGGCAAGCTTGGATCACGGGATCGCCGTGCTGGCGCTTCCGGAGTGGATAGAGAAGCGGGTGGTCGACTTGGAACCCAAATCGACGTCCGCAGCCCTGGCTCTGACGGAGTTGCTCGGCGATGGCATCGATTCGTATGGGGGGCGGGGGCGCGAGCAGATCGAGGGGCTGACTGATGATCAGGCTGAGTTTCTCGCTGCGGTGAGCCTACAGACGGCCAACGCTCGTCGTGGTGTGTTCCTCCTGAATATCGAAGCTTATACGGACGTTGAAACGCCTCCGCCCGACTTTCCACGTCCCGTATCTTCGCTTTACGCCGTGGCCTCGGGCTTCAAGCCCAATCGCATTCTGCAGACCCATGGTATGGGGGAAGACACCCGAGTCGTGTTCTTCGACTACAGCCGAAACGCTCTCGCCGTCAGAAAGACAATAGTAGAGCAATGGGATGGAGAAGATTTTCCCCACTTCATCAGGTACTTGTTCAAGACCTTCCCGCCGCTCGACACCTTTTATCAACTGTGGACCGCCGCCACGCCCGACGCGATTGGCTGGGCCACCGTCGAGCGGCTCTGGGAGCGCGAGATCACGCGGCTGGGTGGCGAGCGGGCGTTCAGGGAGCATTGGCGGCGGTACCGTGAGCTGCGCCACGAGTACATCCACTGCGATGTTCTGGCGGCGCCGGAAAGACTGCTGGCGCGAATTTGGAAGGAACCAAGCGCGGTCATCTGGTTCAGCAATGCACCCTTTACCGTGTATTCCAACTGGCGCTATTCGCTGGACGAGCGTAAGGCGATGTACGACCGGTGGATGGAGCGGCTGGCGGCGTTGAATCCGGAGATGCTTCTCTACGGGTCTGACTACAACAACTCCAACGTAAACTGTGTTTCTGCCGGCGAATACTGGGAGCTGTACCGGAACGAGGACCGAGGCCCCCTCGATCCATGCAACATCCATCAGCATGAGGTCAGGATGTAACCAACCCGAACCTCTAGTCGGTTTTAACGACAGTTAGAAGACGATGTCTCTGCAGTGGAGGTGAAGCGATGAGTCAACCCGATGCTCAGAATTATGATCGGGGCCAGTTCGTACGGCACCGCGGACCGGTGACCTGTGTATCCGGTATCCCGGGGCGCAACGCCGCGGTCACGTCCGGCTATGACGGCGCGGTCGGTTACGTCGATTTCAGCCGGCGTACGCTTGAGTTGATGGGGTATCACGACCATCTCGTGAACAAGATCACGGTAAACGCCGCGGGCACACGAGCCGCCTCGTCCTCTTCGGACTATACGATCTACATCTGGGATCTGGCCAGCCGGCGCCGGGAATGCGTACTGCTGGGCCACAGTGACGATGTGGAAGATTTCGCTTTCGTCGACGACCGTACCGGTGTGTCTGTGTCGCGTGATTGGCGAGTCCTTGTTTGGAACTTGGAGAGCGGCGCGATCACCCGAGTCATAGAGGGACACGAGAAGGACGTGCTCTCCGTCGCCAGCGACGACGGTCGCATCTATACGGCGGGCGACGACATGACGTTACGGGCCTGGGACCTCGCGAGCGGCCGATTGATCCGCATGTGGGGCCCGTTCGAGGACGAGACGGACAGCTGCGCCATAGACGCGGTCCACGGACGCGCGGTTCTGGGCTGCGATGATGGGGTGGTGCGCGTCTTCGACATTAGGACGGGAGAGCGCGTGGCGGAGATCGATGCCCATTCCTCCGGAATCAAGAAGGTCGCCACATCACCGATCAACGGCGACATCCTGTCAGCCGCTTACGACCAGCGCATCCTCGTCTGGGGTGCCGACGATCTCAGCCTGAAGCTGAGGCTCGAACCCCGTGCCACCATCTGGGAACGCTCCTTCAATTGGTCGCCCGATGGCTCTCGCATTTTCGCGGGGACGTTTGACGGGACTGTGCTCGTCTGGGATGCTGCCAGCGGGCGATGTCTGGATGAGGTCGGAGAGCGGGGGCGCGGCAATGCCTGTCTTAACGACGTCGGTGCCACTAACAGAGGGGATATCGTCACGGTGAGCGATGACGGCATCGTGCGCCTGGGCCGTCTGACGCCGCAAGAGGCGGCATGGGTGGCAGAAGTGGAGCCGGCATCCGGACGTATCCTCGCCAACGCGGTCACACTCGACGACGAGTATGGCCTGGCCGTCAGCGGCACCCACGACCAAAAGCTGCACATATTCAACTTTCATGAACAAGCGCTGGGCCGTGAAATCGAAGTAGCGCTGGGCGAGGGCCCGGTGAACGCGATTCGCGTGGCGCATCATGAAGGATACCAGGGTCAGATCTTCGCCGCGTGCTACAGCGGCGCGATCGCTCGGGTCGATCGCCAGGGCGCCGTCCTAGGTTACATCCGCGTCCATGACGGAGCGGTAAAGTCGTTGTGCCTACACCCCAGCAAGGAGATCGGCGTAAGTTGCAGCGCTGACGGTGGCCTGCTCGCCTGGGATTTCGAGGGTCGGCTGCTCAATCGGTTTCCAGGGCACATGGCGATCGTCGATGACGTGGATATCGATCCCAGCGGAGCGCTTATCGCCAGTGTCTCCCGAGACTTTACCATGAAGGTCTACGGACTGGAGCACGGGAGACTGATGGAATCGTTTCCGCTTGGGCGACGGTCGCCTAAGGCCGTCTGTTTTTGGAATCCAGATACGGTTATCGTGACGAATTACTGGGGCACGCTCTTCCGCGTCAGCTTGACCGATCGCGACGTGCTCGCCCGGCCGATCGCGAAAAACGGTATCGGCGGGATCGCGAGGAGCGGCGATTATGTAGTGGCAGTGTCGTACGATGGAG
>CAYFXF010000017.1:0-27831 GCA_964347085.1 uncultured Gemmatimonadota bacterium
TACAAATCAGCCGCTCTGCCAGTTGAGCTACGTCAGCGTTAACCGTAAGCCTAGGAGTGTAAACTACATACTAAAGGGTGTCAAGCGCGCGACCGCTTCCAGCGGCTCCCCGACGCCGTATCCTCCACCTCCACGCCCGCCTCCGCCAGCTCGGCACGGATCGCGTCGCCCCGGGCATAATCCCCCGCCGCCCGGGCCGCGGCGCGCTCGGCCAGCCGGGCCTCGATCCAACGCCGCTCCTCCTCGGATACCGCCACCCCCTCGCCCTCCGCGAAAGCCAGCACCCCCAACACCCGGTCCAGCGAGGCCACCGCAGCGACGACCGCATCGGTGTCTGTCGCCGCTACGTGTTCGCCCGCCCGATCGAGCTCGGCGTTCGCCTCGCGGACCAGGACGAAGAGCGCGCTCCACGCCTCAGCCACGTTCAAGTCGTCGTCCATCGCCGCCTCGAACCCGCTCAGGCACTCCCGGGCCAGCGCCGGCAATCGCGTGGGCTCGAGCCCCATCTGCTCGGAACGGCTCTCCTCCAGCCGCCGGCGGAACTCGAGCAGCCGCTCGACCGAGCGGGTGGCGTCATCCAGCCCAACGAGCGTGAAGTTGAGCTCGGCGCGGTGGTGGCCCGAGGTAAGCAGTCGCCGGATGGCGGAGGGTCGGTAGCCGCGCTGGATGAGGTCTTCCAGCGTGTAGAAGTTCCCCTCCGACTTGGACATCTTGCGGCCGTCCACCAGCAAGTGCTTGGCGTGAAGCCAATACCGGGCAAACGGTAGCCCGCTCGCGCCTTCCGCCTGGGCGATCTCATTGGTGTGGTGGGGGAAGATGAGGTCGACCCCCCCCGTGTGGATGTCGAACGGCTGTCCCAGATGAGTCGCCGCGATCACCGAGCACTCGAGGTGCCAGCCGGGTCGCCCCGGGCCCCAGGGGGAGTCCCACACGGCGACATCCCCCTCCTCCGGCCGCTCACCGCCCTTCCACAGCACGAAGTCGCGTGCATCCTCTTTGGCGTAAGCCTCGTCGTCGGCAGCCCGTCCCCCCTCTTCCAGCCCCGAGACGTCCAGCTGTGCCAGCTCACCGTAGCGCGGGAACTCCGATATGTCGTAGTAGACCGAGCCGTCGGCCGAGTAGGCGAGGCCCCGCTCCAGCAGCTGCTGGGCGAGCTCCACCATCTGGGGGACATAGTCCGTGGCGCGGGGATAGTGCTCCGCGCGCTCAAGCCCCAGCCGGTCGCTGTCCTCGAAAAACGCCTCGATATACGGCTGGGTAAGCTCCTGCAGGCTCAGGCCCGCGGCGACCGCCGCATGGATCGTCTTGTCGTCCACATCCGTGAGGTTCCTGACCTGCAGAACCTCCAGCCCTTTCCAGCTCAGATAGCGGCGCAAGAGGTCCTCGAACAGGAAGGTCCGGAAGTTCCCGATGTGCGCGCGATCGTATACGGTAGGACCACAGGAGTACATGCGTACCCGCCCCGGTTCGAGCGGCTCAAACTCCTCCAGTTGACGTGTGAGGGTGTTATGGAGTCGAAGTGTCATGGTCAACCAGGGCAGGTCACCCGCCGCCGTCTCGGCTCACGCACAGGCGCGAAGGCTATTCGTGGCCTTTGAGCAGGTCAAGCATCGCGCTCCGCGGCGCCGCCGAACGATTCCGCCACGGCCTCGAACGCTGCCGCCGGGTCCACGGCCGCGGCGATCGAGCGACCCACCACGATGAAGTCGGCGCCGGCGCGGGCCGCCGCTTCGGGCGTGGCATAGCGGCTCTGATCCGCCGGGTCGTCGCCAGGCAAGCGGATGCCCGGCGCCACCACCTTGAGTACACCGCCATGGCTTCGCTTGATCGGTTTGACCTCGGTGGGAGAGGCCACTACGCCTTGCAGACCCACGCTGGCCGCGAGACCCGCCAGACGCACTACTTCGTCGACCAGGGAGACAGGCGAGCGCCCAAACACTTGCTCGACGTCCTCGCTGGCCAACGAGGTCAGCAGTGTTACCGCGAAGACGTCCGGACCGTCGACTCCCGCCGCTTCGAGCGCTGCCTCGAGCATCGCCGTACCGCCGGAGGCGTGAACCGTTAGCATATGCACGCCGTGCCTAACGGCCGCCTGCACGGCCCCGGCGACGGTGTTCGGGATATCGTGGAACTTCAGGTCCAGGAAGATCAGTTTCTCACGTTCCCTGAGGTCTTCGATCACGGTCGGGCCTTCCTGCGCGAAAAGCTGCGCGCCCACTTTGAAGAAGCGCGCCTCCGTGCCCAGGGCATCGACGAGATGCAGGGCGGCTTTCCGCGTGGGAAAGTCGAGCGCGACGATTATCTGATCCTTCACCGAGTCGGGCATCAAACCTCCAGGTCACCGATCAGTGCGCAGAGCCGCGCCACCCCTTGCCGCTCGCAGATCTCGCTCAGGCCGCGGAGCGTCTCCGGCGCCGTATACGGATCGACGAACATCGCCGTGCCGATCTGCACCAGCGAAGCCCCCGCAAGGATGTACTCCATCGCATCGCAGGCGTTACAGATCCCGCCGATCCCGATCACCGGAATCTCGACCCGGGCGGCCGCTGTCCAGGTCGCGTACACCCCCATGGGTCGGATCGCGGGCCCACTCACTCCACCGGTCAGGTTCCCGATCACCGGGCGTCGCGCCTCGACGTCGATGAGCATGCCCGGAAAGGTGTTGATCGCGCTCACACCGTCGGCCCCGCCCTCCTCGCAGATCTCCGCGAAGGTGCCGATATTGGGGACGTTCGGGGAGAGCTTCACCACCAACGGCCGCTCGGTGGACTTCCGCAATGCACGAACGAGCCGGGCGAGTGAAAGCTCGTCCGTGCCGAACACCGTGCCGCCCTCAACGTTGGGACACGACACGTTGATCTCGTAACCGAGAAAACCGTCTTCATCGTCGAGTCCGCTCACCACCGCGACGAAGTCGTCGACCGTCCAGCCGGCCACGTTCACCAGCACCCGCGCCTGGCGCAGGTTGTCCCTCAGCCACGGTAGCTTTTCACGCTTGAACCCCTCGAGACCCACGTTGGCCAGGCCGATCGAATTGATCATTCCGCCCGGCGTCTCGGAGATTCGGCAAGGGGGGTTGCCCAGGCGCCGCTCCAGCGTCACGGCCTTGGTGACGATGCCGCCCAGGTCGTCGACGGCGATGACGTCGGCGTACTCTTCGCCGTAGCCGCAGGTGCCCGAGGCGAGGAGCACGGGATTCTGGAAGCGGACACCAAAGACCTCGACCGACAGGTCTACCATCGCAGACGCTCCGCCGGGAACACGGGTCCTTCAACACAGACGAGACTGTACCCCGCCGCCCCGCTCTCCAGGTCAACGGTCTCGATCGCGCAGCCGATACACGTTCCCAAGCCGCACGCCATGTGCTCCTCCACCGCGAGCTGGCACGGCAGGTCGCTGTCGAGCGCTAGCCGGCGGACGGCTTTCAGCATCGGCGTCGGTCCACAGGCGAGAATCAGTTCGATCCCGTCCAGCTGGATCCCCTCGATCACCCGGCCGTGCCGGCCCTGGCTCCCGTCCTCCGTCCAGATCTCGGCTTCGAGCCCGGATATCGCGCGGATCTTCTCCGGGTCGAACACTGCGGCCCCCTCGCGCTCCCCGTACAGCAGGCGCGGCTCGACCGACGACCCGGCCCCCCGCAGCCAGCCCGGCAGGAACAGGAACGGCGCCAGGCCAACGCCTCCTGCCACGCAGAGGACGCGGCGCGCCTCCCCGAGATCAAACGGAACCCCAATAGGCCCGAGCAGAAGCGCCCGATCGCCCGGCCGCAGCATCGCCAGCCGCCGCGAGCCCTCGCCGTAGACCCGGATCAGCAGACCCAGCTCCCCGCCGCGGACGGCCGCAACGCTGTTTGGGCGCGGCAGAAAGGGTGAACCCCACCCCGAGGTCCCGAAGCCGACCATCACGAATTGCCCCGGCGCCGCCTGCTCGGCGATCTTCGGGGCTCGCAGCTCCAGCCAGTAGGTACGCTCGGCGACCTGTTCTCGAGCTCGCACCTCTGACCAGGTGCGCACGACTTGGCGCGCTCTCTTCACTCCCTCGCTATCCGCTCGTTTTGCCGTCGGGTCCACCACACGACGAAAGGCGGCCGCACTTCCCCTTGCGACTCCAACGGCTCGCCGCTCAAGACCCCGTCGAGGTCGACCGTCGCGCCTGCACCTCCCGGTCGGCCAGAGTCTGCAGACGTTCCAGCTGCCGTCGCAGCCCCCGCTCCAGCTCCTCGAAGCTAAAGCGACCTCCCGTCTCACCCATCAGCACCTGAACGTACGGCGAATCGCGGTAGTCGGTCAGTAACCGCTCGCGCAGTTCCTCCCGCTCCGCCCCCAGCCGAGCGTCCGGGTACGAGCCGCCGGAATCTAGCAGGGTGAGATCGAGCGCCGCCAGAATCGCCTTCGGCGCCCAAAGGGCCTCAGGCTGGGCCTCAGCGTATCGCAAGAAAAGATGACGCGCCAGCCGCGGCGCCGCGAGCTTGTCCCGGGCGGTCTCGGCAGCCAACAGGTAGCCGAGTCCGCCGAGTGAGACCCAGAAGTCCATTCGCACGAAGGCGTCCCGTAACCGGTTGACCTCGGCGTCTCGGCGAGCCGCAGATCCTGCGGCCAGGCCCTCGAGCCGCGCCCGTACGCGCTGGAAATCTTCCACGCTCGCGGCGCGCTCGAGTTCCGGCTTCAGCAGTGCCAGCTGCGCCACGACGGCCACGCTCGACTCCCGATCTATGGTCGCGGTGAGCTCGTAGTCACGCCGGCCTTGCTGGATCTCGCCCCGGCTGATCCGCAGATCTCCACGTAGCTTGACGAGCTGTTGCCGGGTGGCCCGCGAGAAGCGCGACGACTCGACACCTACAAGGGCCGCCAGCGCCGCCTCGGGGCTCTGCCTCGCCACGGCCTGAGCGGCCGCGATGACCGCTCTCTGCTCTGTGTCGCGCAGACGGAGCGAGTAGAGGACGCCCAGCTCGCGCGTCGCGAGCTGGGCGCGGCCGTTTGCACCTAGCAACTCGAACCTGTCGATACGTGGCGGAGCCCATGTCGGCCGGAGCTCCGAGGCAGAGCGCAGATCTTCGTCCGCGGCCGCCACTCGCCCCAACTCGCGCCGGGCGCGCCCGCGGTAGAGGAGCAGCTCGGAGCGGCGACGCCCGTCACTCAGCCCGCTGAGGGCCGTGAAGAGCAGAGAGTCGGCCGTCGCCGCCTCGCCGAGGTTGAACTCGGCCACGCCGAGATACCCTGCCACCTCCGCACTATCGCGGGGCGATCCGGCGTAACCGAGTAGCTTCCTCCCAGCAGCACGCGCTTCCTCCCACTCCTCGCGCAGCAGCCGGGCGCGCACGATCAGGCGCAGCGCGTCGTCGGCCCAGTGACTGTCGGGACTGCGGGCGATGAGGCGCTCCGCCTTCTCGATTCCGGACGCGAGGGTCGCGCGTCCGGTGGATTCACGCCCTTCTTCGATCTCCCGGGCTCCTTGATCGAACAGGCGATTCGCGTTGTAGAGGCTGTTGAAGTAGACACAGCCCAGCGTTGTGAGCGTAGTGAGGAGCGCCAGAGCTGAGGGGAACGCGTGAGTGGAGCTTCGTGCGCTATCCGCCAGAGCTGAAGGAAGACCAGACCCGCCGACCATATTCTGCCAGGTAAGACACCACCGCATCGGCCAACGCATCCGCTATCTTCGCCTGATGGGAAGACGACCGCAACAGCTTCTCTTCGGCGCGGTTCGAGAGATAGCCCACCTCGACCAGCGCTGCCGGCATCGTCGCACCAACCAATACGAGGAAACCTGCCTGCTTGACACCGAGCGTCGGCATCGGCAGCGATCCTGCGAAGCTTCGATCGATCGCAGCCGCGAACAGGCTGGACTCTCTCAGGTTTGCCGCCGACTGCAGGTCGCTCAAGATGAATTGCAGCGGCTCGAGCCGCTGCAATTCGGCCTCATCCTCGAATTGCATGGCCGAGTTCTCGCGCAACGCGACTTGCCGGGCCTGCTCAGTTTTGGCAACCGCGAGAAAATAGGTTTCGGCCCCGCGGGCCGAGTTCGGCTTCTTCGGCATCGAGTTGGCGTGGATCGAAAGGAAGAGGTCGGGCCCGCTCTCGTGGCCCTGGCGCTGGGCCATCCCCGGCCGGTCGGCCAGGGCGATCAGCGTGTCGCGGCTCCGGGTGAGCACCACATCGATGCCCGGCTCGCGACCGAGTCGTTTCGCCACGCGGCGGGCGATCGCCAGCGTCAAGTCTTTCTCACGCGTGCCACCTAAGCCGATGGCGCCTGGATCCTTCCCCCCATGCCCGGGATCGACCAGCACCAACCAGGCGCCCCGCTCATGGGGGCGTGAGGCGGCTCGCGGGCGCTCGACCAGCCGACCGTCCAGGTAGCGCCAGCGCCCCGAGCGATGCTGCGGCAGCCAGTCGAGCGCCCAGCCCACGGGTATCCACATCTCGGCGCCGTGGAGGTAGACGGGGTTGGCGAGCTGGAAGACGTCGTTGCCCGCAGAGAAGAAGGGCGAGCCTGGCGCGAAATGGAGCCACTCACTGTCCAGCCGCAGGGCCGCTCCGGTCCAGACATAGCCCAGAGCGCCGGCCAAAGTGCTCGCCTCGGCCGCCGGGTAACCGCGATGTCGCTGCACGGGGACCGAGCGGGTCGAGCCGTTCTCGACCACCACCACAAGCTCGGACGGGGCGGCCGCTTCGCCGGCGACCACGAACGCCAGCGCCAGCGCCAGAACCAGGCTAGCGGTTTTTCCTGCTCGCACGCTGCGCCTCTCGATCCGCCTCACGTCGCCGAATGTCTTCACGCCGATCTTTGTGCCGCTTCCCTCGCGCCAAAGCGAGCTTCAGCTTCGCCACGCCGTTTCGGAAGTAAACTTCCAGCGGTATGAGCGTCAGCCCCGCCTGCTCGACGCGCCCTATCAGTCGTCGCAGTTCCGGCCGCTGAAGGAGTAGCTTCCGGCGTCGCTTGAACTCATGCGCCTCGGGCCCGGCCGGTCCGTAGGGCCCGATGTGCATATTGTAGAGCCAGGCCTCGCCGGCCTCGACTCGCGCATAGGCGTCGGACAAGCTCGCATTACCCTCGCGCAGCGCCTTCACCTCGCTACCCATCAGCACGAGCCCGGCTTCCCAGGTCTCGAGGATGTGGTACTGGTGGTGCGCCTTCCGATTCCGCGCGACCAGCTTGATGCCGTTCTTGGACATGGGAGTTCCGGCCGGAGGCCGTGGGGGTCATGTATTATCGCACCCCGCGGACGGGCGCGCAAGTCGAGCCTATTCCAGTACTTCCATCCGGTGCCGGCGTGCCCGCCTCAGCTCGTGCACCTGCGCGACCTCGGCGCCGAGCACGAACATGATGGCCAGGTTGTACAGCCATACGACCACCACGATGAGCGTTGCGATCCCGCCGTACAGCGAGCCCACGTTCACCACCTGCGTTACGTAGAGCCTGAACGCCAACTTGAGAAGCTCCCAGCAGACTGCGGTGAAGGCGGCTGCGGTAATCGCCATCCGCCACGGTATGCGTCGAGCCGGCATATACTTGTAGAGGAGGAGGAAGAGCAGAAAGATGAATGCCAAGGCCGTCACGTGTGCCGAGACAGACTCGAAGATGCCGACCTGCTGCGGCGATAACTTCAGAAACTCCAAACCCCGGCTCTTTGCCAGGTCGAACACGAACGTGACGCCGATATTCAATATGATCAGCACGCTAGAGACGAGCACCATCGTAGCGTCAAACACCTTGCCGTGTACGAGGCCACGACTCTGGCGCAAGTCGAAGATCTCCCGTAGCACCGCCCGGATCGAGCCAAACAGTCGGGTCGAAAACCAGAGGAAGGCGACAAAACTGATGAGCCCGATCGCCTGGCCTTGGCGGAACGCCAGACCGATCATCTCTTCCGGCAGGTTCCGCTCGGCCGAGGCCGGGCCTGTCTCGTCGAGGACGGGAACGATCAGGTCAAGATATTGGCGCAGCTGCTCGATCGGCTCGACGCCCGCCGCACGTGCCGTAGCCTCGACGGTCAGGCTGATGACTGAGACGAAGATGAAGAGGAGGGGGACGGCCGCCACCAGGATGCTGAAGGTCAAACCGCTGGCGAGCAAGAAGATGTTGTCGTCCAGCGCCTTCTCGGTGACGCGGACGACGTAGTCCTTGAGGGCAGCCCAGAACTCCCCGGCAGCCCGCCACCCGCCCCTCAGCCACCGGTAAGGCCGGGGGGTCCAAGGAGCGGATTCGCGGGAAGCCAAGGCCGACTGCGGGGGAAGCGTCAGCTAAGAGAACCCCTAGCCCTCTGCGGCCCGCTCGCCCCGGCGCCCCTCACGCGCCTCGGAAACCTGCTCCTCGAACTCGGAACGCGCGGCGCCCGCCGCACGGCGCCCGGCGTCGATCGCCTGCTGCGCCCGTTCACGGCCCTCTCCGACCGCCCGCTTGGCGGTGTCGTATTTCTCGCCCACCTGCCGACGCCCCTGCGCCAGTGCGTCCTGCAGCGTATCCTGAAGCTCGCCGGCCTTCTCCTCGGCGCGCTCGCGCAGCCGCTTAGCCCGTTCTTTGAGCTCCTCCTGGGTCTCGGCCCCAGACTTTGGTGCGAGAAGAAGGGCCGTGGCGGCGCCGAGCAGCGCGCCCCAGACGAAGGGAACCAGTCCCGAGCCGGCGCGCTCGATCACCACGTACGGGACTCCGTCGTCGTCGTGACGCATATGCTCATCCTTTCAGTTGACGTTCATCCTGCCGACCCCTGCAACTCTCGCAGAGCGCGGCGTAACTCTTCCACGTTGACGGGCCGGCGCAGCGGCAATACACCCACACCCGGAAGGCCAAGGGCGGCCGCTTGCGCTTCACTGCACACGATCACGTGCGGCGCGAAGTCGCGCGCGCGCTTCTCGACAGCCGCCGGGCTCACCGCCTGCACCTCGTGTCCTTCCCTGGCCAGCACCCGTGCCAGCGCGTCCCGGTAGATACCGGCCTCGTTCACGAGGAGAATGCGCCGGTGGGACATGTGGCAAGCACGAACCTCCGAGGGGCAACCGGTTTCGTCTTCAAGATAGGACCGCGCCGTAACCAGTTCAACAGTCGGGCATCTGAGACATGGGGGGCGGTCCGTCCGGTGATGTCGCGTACGACTCAGTCGATATCGACGACCAGGCCATCGAAGGCGGGGTAGACCTCGTCTGGCAGTCGCTCTTTCAGCTCCGAGTATTCGAGACGATGTGTGAGGTGCGTCAGGTAACTCCGCTTCGCGCCGATGCGGCGCGCGGCCGCGACTGCTTCCTCCACGTTGAAATGGGTGGGATGAGGGTCTCCCCACCACAGCGCGTTGATCACAAGCACCTCCACACCGCGGAGCGCCGCTTCCGCATCGGCAAGAACCTGCTTGGCGTCCACGACCACGCCAAGCGGGCCACAGCGGAAGCCAAATGAACGCACGCCCCCATGCGGAAAGGCGAGCGTTCGCAGGCGCAGGCCGGCGGCCGTCAGTTCATCGCCCGCCTCGAAGGTAACGAGGTCGATCTCCGGAGCACTGGTCCCGGGGCTAGGCTGGATGGATTCATCGAAGATGTAGGGGAAACGTGCACGCAATTCATCGGCATGTTCTCGCGCCACGTGCACCGCTAGCCGCTGTCCGCGGCGCAGGCTGAAGATCCGCAGATCGTCGATTCCATGGACGTGATCGGCGTGCATGTGGGTAAGGAAGACGGCGTCCACACGATCGAGCCCGGCGCTGAGGAGCTGGGTTCTGAGCTCGGGCGGAGTGTCGACCAAGAGGGCCCGTCCCCCTTCTTCGAGGACCAGGCCGTGACGCGAGCGGCGATTGCGCGGGTCAGCCGAGGTGCAGACGCGACAGGCACAGCCGATGACAGGCACACCGAAGCTGGTACCCGTCCCGAGGAAGCGAACCCGCACGGTCAGAGCTGCTCGATGCGGACCATGTTGGTGGTCCCTCCCCTATGGAAGGGCAGGCCCGCGGTGATCGCGATGCGGTCGCCCGGCGCGGCAAGCCCGCGGTCCAGGAGCTGGCGACGCGCGACCTGCCACATGCTCTCGTACGACGCCTCGTCGGCGCAGAGCACCGGCACCACGCCCCAGACCAGGGCGAGCTGTCGGAAGACGCGCCGTGAATCGGTGACCGCGAGGATCGGCACCGGGGGGCGCCGCGACGAAACGACTCGGGCCGTGAAGCCGCTGCTAGTGAAGGTCACCACAGCCGGGGCGCGGACGGCGCGGGCCGCCTCGAAGGTGGCGCGGGCGATCGCCACTTCCGTCGCAGCCGGTTTGCTCTCCGCGGCCGCCGCCGCCACATCGTAGGGAGGCCGGCTGAGCCAAACGGGACCCGACGCTTCGATCTCTCGGACCACTCGCGCCAGCGCTTGAACCGCCTCGACCGGATAGCGTCCAACAGCTGTCTCGGCCGCGAGTAGCACCGCGTCGGTGCCATCCAGGATCGCGTTGGCGACGTCGGAGACCTCCGCCCGAGTCGGGCGCGGCCGCTCAGTCATCGAATCGAGCATCTGCGTAGCAATCACGGCGGGCCGATACAGATCGTTGGCGCTGCGCACGATCCGCTTCTGCGCCAGCGGCACTTGCTCGAAGGGGAGCTCCGTGCCCAGGTCACCGCGAGCCACCATGACCGCGTCCGCCGCGGCGAGCACTTCACTCAGCCTGGACAGGGCGGCGTCTTTCTCGATCTTCGCCATAATGAGCGGTCCGGCGGGCGCGCATCGGCGAAGCTCACGGACGTCATCAGCCGAACGAACGAAGGAGAGGGCAAGCCAATCGACCTCGAGCTCCATGACGAGCTCGAGGTCGCCCAAGTCCTTTTCGGTGAGCGCCGGCGCACTCAGGCGCGTGCCGGGCAGATTGATGCCCCTACCGCCCGTCACACGACCACCCATCACAACCTCCGCCTCAACACGCGGCGGGCTCCGACCGCGCACTCGCAGCTCCACCCGACCGTCGTCGATGAGGACCCGCGCGCCTTCCTCGACGTCGAGCGCGAACGCCGGATAAGTGACGGGAAGCGTACCACCGTCCCCCTCAGCGGTCGGCGCCAGCGTCACGCGCATGCCGGCCGCCAGCTCGACAGGTTCGGCCAGCGGCCCGATGCGGATCTTCGGTCCCTGCAGGTCCGCGAGCAGCGCGACCGGGCGATCCAGGTGCTCCGCAGACTCCCGCACCAGGCGGAAAAGCGCGCGAACTTGCTCGGGACGGCTGTGCGCCATGTTGATCCGCGCCACATCCATCCCGGCCTGGCAGAGGGCGGAGATCGTCGGCCCATCACTGCTCGCCGGGCCGAGCGTGCAGATGATCTTCGTGCGCAGCGAGGTACGTGGAGGATCGATCATAACCGAATCAACCTCATGGGCTGCGACCCCCCGTCAAACACGTGACCTCTCGATCATCGAGACGAGCTGCGGCAAGATCTCTCCCGCCCGTCCCTGGATGAGGAGGTCCACGTCCGCACTGAGCTCGGACGGCTGTACGTTGATCTCGATCACCGACGCCCCCCCGCTTCGAGCAGTACCAGGTAGGGCCGCGGCGGGATAGACGATCCCGGACGTTCCCACAACGAGCATCACGTCACAGGCGCGAGCGAGACCCGCCGCTTCCTCGAACAGGCCGGCCGGCAGCATCTCGCCGTACCACACCACATCTGGCCGGACGTAGGAGCCGCAAAGGCTGCAGCTGGGCGGCTCGACCGGTCCATCCGTCTCGGCGATCGGGATCTCGATCACGACCGGATGATCGCTGTCGAAGCACTTGAACCGGTTGATGTTGCCGTGCAGCTCGAGCACGGTGGTCGAGCCAGCGCGCCGGTGCATGCCGTCCACGTTCTGGGTCACGACAGCGACGGACGGAAGCAGCCTCTCCATCCTCGCGACCGCGAGGTGACCGGCGTGCGGCGCGTGGCGTGCGACCAAGCCGCGGCGGTAGTTGTACCAGCCCCAGACGCGCGAGGGGTTGGCGCGGAACGCCTGGCGCGTGGCTAGCTCCTCAGGCCGATAGCGCGCCCAAAGGCCCTCCTGCGCGTCACGGAAGGTCGGAAGCCCGCTCTCCTTCGACATGCCGGCGCCCGTGGCCACCACGACCCGCTCCGCCTGCGCGACGATACCCAGCGCACGTTCGAGCTCGTTCATCTCGCTTGGCGCCGCCGGCTCATGCCTCGTACACCAACTCACCACCGACGATCGTCGCCACGACCTCAGCGCTCTGCAACCGGTCAGCCTCCGCCGTGACGAGGTCGACGTCCCAGGCCACGAGGTCGGCCCAGGCGCCAGGGGCCAGTCGCCCGCAGCAGCCCGCCCAACCCGCGGCGATCGCTGCACCGGCGGTGTAGGCTCGCAAGACCTCAGCGCCAGTCAGGCGCTCCTCCGGGAACCAGCCCGCCTGCGGATAGCCGTCGCGATCGCGCCGGGCAATCGCGCCGTAGAAACCCTCGCGCGGATCCGGCGCCTCGACCGGCGCGTCCGAGCCGAAGGCCAGCACCGTCCCCTTGGCGGCCAGGCTGGCCAGTGGGAGGGTGTGACGACTGCGGGCGGGCCCCCAGCGGCGTTCGGCTAGCGGGATATCGGTCAGCAGGTGAGAGGGCTGCATGGAAGCGACGATCCCGGCCCGGGCGGCTCGGCCCAGGTCATCCGGGTGGACGCATTGCAGATGCTCGATGCGGTGAGGGAGCGCCACACCCTCGTCGCCGACCTCCTCCAGCACGTCGAGCGTCATCCGGACCGCCGCGTCGCCGATCGCGTGCACCGTCGCGGCCAGGCCGGCAGCAGCTGCACGCGCCACGTCGTGTCGAAGCTCGTCTGGTGCGAGCCGGCGAATGCCGTGACCGTCACCGTCCTCGTACGGCTCCAGCATCCAAGCGGTTCGTGAGCCGAGCGCCCCGTCGGTGAAGTACTTGATTCCTCCGATTCGCAGCCACTCACTGCCAAAGCCGCTGGCGATACCGCAGGCGATGAGGGAATCGAGAACCCGCTGGGGCATGTGGTGCAGAACCCGGAGACGGAGCTCGTTCGACCGTTCAAGTCCCTCGAGCAGGTGAAACGCCTCGGGGCCCTCGACCGAGTGTACCATTGTCACGCCTAGCCGCTGAAGCGTCGACTGCCCCTCAAGCAAAGCCGCCCGCCGCTCCGACTGGGTGGGTCGGGGTCGATTGTGGTACCACCAATCCAGGGCCCGCTCCTGCAGCACCCCTGTCGGTCGCCCCTCGTCGTCCCGTTCCAGCGCGCCGCCCGGAGGATCAGCGCGTCCCGGGCCAATCCCCAGCCGCCGCATCGCTTCCGAGTTCAGCCAGCCCGTATGCAGGTCATGGGCAATCAGCGCGACCGCCCGGCCCTGAGCCGCACGATCAAAGTCCCCCAGCTCCGCACCCCGGCCCCAAGCCGGGTCCCAGCCTTTGAATTCGAGCCACACACCTTCCGGCGAAGCACCGGCCACAGCCCTAACCCGCTCGAGGGCCCCACTCATGGAGCCTGCACCCGTCAGGTCGGGACGCCTGAGGCCCAGAGCCCACTCCAGCAGGTGAAGGTGCGAATCGCTCAGGCCGGGCACCACGCTCGCTGGCCGGACGTCCAGCTGCCGGGCCCCGGACCCGGCGCGAGAGCGCACCTCCTCCCACGGGCCGACGATCTCCACCCGCCCGCCGCGCACGACGACGCTCTCCGCCGCCGGACAGGCCCGATCACCTGTCCAGACCCGGCTCGCGCGAACGACTAGCCCGCTCTCAGTTGTCACGAGTGATCAGATTAGACGGGCCCCGGCGAACTCGACAACACCCCACAGTCGTCCACCGCGCGTGAGACGTCCGCTGCCATCGACATGAGGCAGCGCCGGCCCGGGTGGGCCTCCCCCCTCCTCCTCTGTCGCCGGCGGCCTCAGTCCACCGAGAAATGGATATCGCCGACGAGCTCCGGCCGGTTGCGGGCGATCCAGCGGTGGATCGATCGCACCTGGGTCATCGGGGCCTTCTGCAACGTCTGCAGGGGCAAACCTGGGATCACCGCGGCCAGCGACCGCCTAAGCAGGTACTCCTGCCGCCGGCGCCGCAGCCCTGCGGGCATGGAGGGACCACTCGGAGAATCAGGTATCGGCTCAAGCAGCGTACGGAAGCTGTGGATCTGTCGGTCAGAGAAGCGCTCGGGGATCCGGTGACGCCGCTTGCCGATGGTGAACGTCCCATCGGGTTCGACTTTCGTGGCTCTCGGCATTCAGCCTTCCTTGCCCCTTTCAGTCCGGGTCGACATGGGGGCCACCCCGCATATGGGAAAGCTACCTCACATCTTTTTGCGGAGTCCGCCCGTAAATCTATCCGGGTCCGGGTAAGTCCGCAACGAATTGGGGGCGGTCTCAAGCCAATTTCTTACGCGACAGGCCCTTGCGGGGCTTCCATCACATAGAGCGGCACACTCGTCATGTGGTGGCCGTCCACGATCACCTCGAAGGAGTAATCGCCGGGCTTGGGGAAGCTGATTCCACTCAGGCCCATGATGAGGTGAGGCTTTGCCGCCCGCCCGGGGACGCCGGCGGGGACCTGGAGCGGGCCCTCCGCCTTGAACAGCTGGGCGCCGTCGGCGTCCATCAGCCGAACCTGCAGCTGGCGAGACCCCTGTTCGGTGAAGTCGGCTCTCACACGCAGGATGAAGACCATGGCGCCGTGCCGGCAAGGAAACTCCCGGGCCCAAATCGTGTCGAAGACGCCCAGAATGTTGAGCTTGCCTTCCTGGCTGACGTTGGCGGCGTCGGCGATGACGGCGAGGTCGACTTCCACAGTAGCGTTGGTGGTATGGGTCAGAGTAGCGACGCACAGAGCCTGCGGCACTCTCGGTTAAGCTAGGGGCAGCGGCGAAGCGTTACAAGCGAGACAGCGCGGCGCAGGCCGGGCATCGGCGGCTCGACGCTGGTTGCCTCGCTACTCGTTTAGTGGGGCGGGCTCTAGGGCTGGGTTGGCCGCAGGCGGTTGCCGGAGAGCGGCCTGCAGCGAATCGACATCGGGAAGCCGTCCACGGTAGCCGAGGTACCGCGCGAGATGCGAAAGCGACGGCCAGTCGTGCGGGTCCATTTCGTACGATACGGCCAGGTTGCCAAGGCCGCCGCCCCGGGCGCCAAGCACGCGTTGCAGGATCGCCAGGCTCCGCAGAGCGCCGGCATCGTCACGGAACTGTTGGAACAGCTCATCGTAGGCGAGCACCGCTTTCGCGTAGCGGCCGTCCCAGGCGAGTCGGTCGGCCGTGATGCGGAGCCTCTCACGCTCTCCGACCCGCTCGCTATAAACCCAGGCGCTCTCGAGCGCGTTGCGGCCCTGGATACGCTGGCCGCGTTGCGCATATGCGTCGGCCAACAGGTGGAACGCTTTGGCGAAGGTCGCATCGTGGCCCGTCGCTTCTCGCGCGGCGTTGATCGCCTCGAAGTAGTGCCCTCTCACGACATGCAAGCGTGCCCGCGCGTAGGCGTTGAGGGCCGGCTCCGAAGTCGACAGCAAGGCCGTCGGTGGAGCGCTCGTCGCGACATCTTCCTCCGGTTCCCCGAGTCGGCGGCGAACGGCGCGTGACAGGTCCGCCAAGGTTGCCAGCCGTTCACTACCGACGGGCAGCTCCGCGGCCACGCCGTACAGCGTATCACCGCGCGGACCGAAGACCTGCAGCCGCAAGGTGTCCACTTCGCTGCCGCGGCTCAGCTTGCCCGCTACGACGAGCGTCCAGCCGTGCGCCTGCGCCAGAGCCAAAGCGTCGCTGCCCCGCAGCCGGTTCGCTGGACGCCCCGTGGCATTCGCTTCGGCTGTCAGAGCCCGTTCGCGCGGCACGACGGAGAAGAAACGGGATTGAGCGAGGTCCGCCTCCAACGCCACGGTCAATGCGGCCGGGGTCGCGAGACGCGCGGCACGCACCAGACGGACCGGCTCCGGCGCCTCCTCGCCGACCTCGACCGGCTCCAGCGGCCCCTCCGCGACATCGAGCGGCTCCATCACGTCCTCCTCGATGTCGGCCACCACGATCCACCGACCGGGCTCGTTGAGCAGCGGACGGGAGATGAGCTCGCCGATTTTGGAGACGGAGGTCTCGATGAACGCAGGGGTACGGATCGTGACCTTCGGTACGGTGAGTTTCGGCAGAGTGACCTTGGGGAGGGTGACTCTGGGAAGCTGCGGCGGCGCGACCTCGGGCAGTCGGGCCGGCAACTCCTCGCGCAGTCCGCCGACCATCCCGACGAACCCTGGTCCAAAGACGAACGCGAGGGAGACCAGTCCGACGCCGACTGGCGCGTACCAGTACCGGCGCGCGTAGGGCAGGACCCCGGCTGGACGACCGAGGAGCGCCCGTAGCCGGCCACGCTTCACCTTCTCCCCGATTCTGGCCGCCTGGGGCAGCCTCGCCTTCAGACGCGGGACTGAGGCTACGCGCACGCGCCCGAAGCCCGCCTGAACCGCGCGGCCCCCAGCGGACGCCGTCCTCGAGCTGGCCTGGACGATTCCCCGTCCTGCCGCCCCGGCACGCCGGCCGGACGCCGCCAGCGAGTGGCCTGTCTTCCTGCCGCCCCGCGCCACCAAGCCGAACAGCGCTCGCGGCAGTCTGAGCAGTTTGAGCAGGCCGAGCAGAAGGCTCCGCGACCCACGCACCGCCAAGCCGAACAGCGCTCGCGGCAGTTTGAGCAGGCCGAGCAGAACGCTCCCCGCCCCGCGCGCCACGACGGCCGTGCCAGCCAATATGCTCCGGACGCCGCCCCGACCGGCGGCATCGAGGAGGCGCACCGCTCCTATGAGAAAGGCGAGGACCACGCGCCAGGCACCCACCAGCCCGGCCCAGATGAGACGTGCCGCCGCCACGGCAAAGCGGGCGGCGGCGCGGCCCGCGATGATGCTGTAACGAAGCGAAACGGCGAGACCCTTGCGGCTCCATTCAGCAGCCTGCGCGCGCCAAGGGCCGAGCTCATCCCAAGTCTCACTCAACACGGATCCCCAGTCGCGGCGCACCGACGTGACCTCGTGACGCACTCGCTCGTAGCGGCGCTCCACGAAAAGCTTCGCCGCTTCCTCAGCTTCGCGCAAAGTTGGATCCGGGGCGTGTAGCGGCGGGGGCGTCTCGATCGGCGCGACGGGCTCCGCCGCGGACACCTCGCCCTGCCGCCAGGCAGGCTCGAGCTCGACCCGGTGGCCTCCGGGAGCCTCCAACGTCTCGTCGGGGCCCGCAGCTTGCTCACGGGTCACGAGTTCCGTCTCACTGAACGTCCCGAGGTCTGGATCCTCCAGCCAGGTTGCATCGTCGGCCGCTTCCGCCGGAGGCTCCTCTTCCGGCAGAGCCGAGCTCGCGCTATCGAGCTCGGACTCCATCGCGTTCTCCGTTGCGGGGTCGGGTGAAGCCTCAACCTCGTTTGGCCGGCCGGGCCGGCTCGGCTCGGCGGACGCCGCTACGGGATCGCCGGGCGTCGGGGCTGGCGAACTCAGCCGACCGGCTGCCACCTCCTGCAGCAGCGGGTGCTCGTCAACCACACGCTGTACGCCGTCCGGCAGCTCGGACAGGCTTGTCTTGCCGAGCCGGTCCGTGTAGTCGGCGTAGGCCCACGCCGCCATGTGTGCCTGGCCGGAGCGCGCGTAGGCGCGCAGCAGGCTGGCCACCGTCTCGCTTCGCGTTGGCGCACGGTCCACCAGGAGCTGCCACCATTCGGCGGCGGTGCTCCAATCCTCCGTCCGTTCCGCCTCACGTGCGACCGAGACCATCGCATGGACCCACATACGCTTGAGCCGCACGCGCTCGTTCTCCGCCCACTCGTCGTAGGGCATGGATCCCGATTGGAAGCCTTCGAGAAACTCTCCGACGTATAGCTCCGCCACGTGCGCCGCATCGCCGCGATCGATCGTCGTTTGAATGTCCTGGGTATCGATCCAGACGCCATCCAAGAGCTCCACGGCCTCTGATGTCACACGGACGCCAACTCCGGGGACATGCTCGCCCAGCCACCCCGCCGCGCGCTTCAGCGCTTCCATCTCGCGCCGCTCACCCTGACCCCGGCCCAAGAGTTCGATGACTACTGACGGGTGGAGAGACCCTCGCTCATGTGCGAGATAGATGAGCAGAGCGAGGTGCTTCGGCCCCAGCTTGGTCGTGATGTCGGAACCCTGGCAGACCAGGCGCACGCCGCCCAGCGTATAAAGCTCCGGCACGTTGCCACTGGCCGCCTGGGCCACGTTGGCAACCTGGTGGCGCTCAGCAGACTCTTGCCCTGGGCTGCTCATCGATAACTGAACCAAGCTGTGCGGGGGAGTTCGGCTAGCGGGTGGGAGCCAGCGTCCTGGGGCTCCGAACCGCCTAAGTATAAGCGATCACAAAGGATCGCGCTATCGCACGACCCGGCTGGCCGCCAATCTCAGCCGCTGCGACCACCCGGGCGGCGCCAGCGGCTCCAGGCCGTCCGTTGGCTGCCGTTGACTTGCCCCAACGGCGTAACTTTTGTTACCGAGATCTCATGTATGCGGTTCCATGGCCGGGTGGGCCGTCGCGCCGGCCAGGGGTCTCCCGGCGTGGATCTCGCCCCAAGGGGGGGTGGCCCCCGAACGACGACCAAGCGAAGGCACGATGGAAACGATCTCGCGCGCGACTTTCGAGAGCGGGCTGACGTACGACGCCTTCCGCCAGTCGGCCGAGAAGCACCAGGGGCTCTGGAACGGGCTTTACGAACATTTTGAGGTACCGGCGGATGCCGTTCAGCGACTGGGTGAGTTGCCGGGCCGGCGTCACGTGCTCGTGTTGGCCGAAGACTGGTGCGGCGATGCGGCGTCGCTCGTGCCCATCCTGGCGAAGCTGGCGGACAGCGCGTCCGACAGGGTCGAGCTCCGCGTCTTCAAGCGGGATGAGAATTTGGCGATCATGGACGACCACCTGAGCCACGGCGGCCGCTCGATACCCGTCGCGATCGTCTATGACGAGAACTTGCGCAAGCTTGGGTGGTGGGGTCCGCGGCCGGCGCCGGCACAGGCGCTGTTTCGCGAGCGCATCCGGGAGCTCAACGCCGGACGGCTGACGAACAAGACCGAAGACGTTTACAAGCCACTGCTACTTTGGTACCGCAAGGATCGCGGCCAGCACACCGTCGACGAGATCTTAGCCATCCTCGAGCGCGGCGGTTCGCTGCGCGCCTGAGCGGCGGCCGCACCGGCGCCCTCACGGTCGCGCTTCGGCCGCCGCCAGAACGCGCAACACGTTCTCGCCGAGGATTTTCCTTATCTGCCCCTCCGTGTAACCCCGGCGAACCAGCTCCTCTGTCACCTCCGGAAACCGCGACACGTCTTCCAGGCCCTCCGGGACGACGGAGATCCCGTCGAAATCGGAGCCGAGGCCCACGTGATCGATCCCGGCCACGCTGACGATGTGCTCGATATGGTCGGCCACGTGCGCCACCGACCCGCGCGGCACGGGGTGCGCCTCTAACCACGCCAACCAGCCGGCCTCGAACGCCGTCTCGTCCCCAGCGGCTTCCGCTCGCAACTCACGCCTTACATCGAACATGTCACGCACAACGTCGGCAGCCTCCGGCACCAGAAATCCGGACGAGAAGTTGACCATCACCACACCGCCGTTCGCCGCTAACCGGCGGAGTATCTCGTCCGGCACGTTGCGCGGATGGTCGTTGATGGCGTGGGCGCCGCTATGCGATGCGATGACCGGTGCCTGGCTGATCTGGAGCACCTGCGCCATCGTTTCCACCGAAACATGCGAGATATCGACCAGCATACCGAGCCGGTTCATCTCGCGCACGACCTGTTCGCCGAACTCGCTCAGACCCCCATGAACGGGTTCATCAGTAGCAGCGTCGGCCCAGTCGGTGGTGGAGGCGTGCGTGAGCGTCATGTAGCGAGCGCCCAGTCGGGCGAAGTTCCTCAACACGCCCAGCGAGTTTTCGATCGCGTGGCCGCCTTCGACCGCGGCCAACACCACGATCTTCCCGCGCCGGTGGGCTTCGCGCGCCTGGTCCGCGGTAACCGCCAGCTCGAGTTCCGGGTAGCGTCCGACCATGCGATGGATGAGATCGATCTGCTCGAGCGCGACGCGGGCTGCGCCGCGCCCTTCGTACTCAGAGGGCACGAACGCCGCGAAGAATTGGGCGCCGACGCCGCCCTCCCTGAGCCGAGGGATGTCGGTATGGCCGTCGGGGTGGCGGCCGGCGAGGTCGAAGCGTTCGAAGCTCGAGCGAAATTGCGAGCGCAGGCGCCAGGGCAGGTCATTATGACCGTCCACGACCAAAGCGCTCTGATGAATCTGCCTGGCCCGAGCTCGCGTCTCCAGCGGCGACCCGCGCGCGGCGGCTTTGCCGGATGTCTGCTCCCGGCTCACGAAAGCTCCTTCGGCCTGAGCGCCTCCCGCAGCAGCTCGTCGAGCACCTCCGGTTCGTCGAGTGCCAGCTCGTACGTCACGCGGACGACGGGTTGATCGATCTCGATCAGTTGGGTGAGGTCGATCGGCGTGCCGATGGCTACGACCTCGGCGTCGGAGTTGCGGATCGTCTGTGCAAGCTCCTCAACCTGCTCATCGCCGTAACCCATCGCCGGCAGCACCGGGCCCGTGTTGGCGTAGCGCTCGAACGTCTCGACAATCGAGCCCACCGCGAACGGCCGCGGGTCCACGAGCTCAAGCGCGCCCCCCGCCCGGGCAGCGAGGCTGGCGGCGCCGAGGCGCAGCTCGCCGTGCGTCAGGCTAGGGCCATCTTCCACGGCCAACACACGGCGCCCCTTAAGCAGATCCGGCTGATCGACCATGACGGGTGAGCCCGCCTTGAGCACCCGGGCGCGCGGGTTGGCCGTCGCGATGTTACGCCGTACGATCTCTACGTCCTCAGGCCGCGCCGAGCCCGTCTTGTTGATGATCACGACATCCGCCAGGCGGAGGTTGGCTTCGCCCGGGTGGTAGGCGAGTTCGTGGCCCGGGCGGTGGGGATCGGCGATGACGATGTGCAGATCCGGCCGGTAGAACGGCAGATCGTTGTTGCCGCCGTCCCACATCACGACATCGCCGTCCTCCTCGGCCCGCTGCAGGATCTCCTCGTAATCGACGCCGGCATAGACCACGGAGCCTCTCCGCAGGTGCGGCTCGTACTCTTCACGTTCTTCGATGGTCGCGTCGTATCGATCGAGGTCATCGTAGCCGGCAAATCGCTGCACGCGCTGCTGGCGCAGATCACCATACGGCATCGGATGGCGCACGACTACAGGTCGGCGCCCGAAAGCGCGAAGTCGTTCCACGACGTAGCGTGACGTCTGGCTCTTGCCGGCCCCGGTGCGGACCGCGCAGACGCTGATCACAGGTCGCCGCGATCTGAGCAGTGTGTGGCCGAGGCCCAGCATCATGAAGCTCGCCCCGGCGGCGACGCTCCGACTGGCGAGGTGCATGACGTGTTGGTGCGAGACGTCCGAGTATGAGAACACGCAGAGATCTACGCGTTCCCGCTCGATAATCGACTCGAGGTCCTCCTCAGGCAGGATCGGGATGCCGGTCGGGTAACCGGGTCCGGCGATCTCCGCTGGGTACACCCTCCCGCTGATGTTGGGGATCTGGGTCGCAGTGAAGCCGACGACCTGGTAGTCGGCGTTGCCCCTGAAGAACGTGTTGAAGTCGTGAAAATCACGGCCAGCGGCGCCGAGAATCAGCACGCGCGGGCGTCCACCCCTCTCCGACATAAACTCTTCCTTCGGCAACTGACGTTCGGTTCGGCTGTCCTCGCTCAAGCGTTGAGCCAGTCAGCCAGTTCCTCTAAATCGTGCACGACGTGTCGCGGCGTCAGGTCGACTGTCAAGATCTGCCGCCCACGGTTCACCCACACCGTAGCCAGTCCCAGCTCCGTCGCTGGTCGCACATCGTGGAACAGACTCTGGGCTGCGTGAAGCAGCCGACTCGCATCACCACCAACCCGGCGGACTGCTTCCTCGAAGTGCGCGAAGGCCGGCTTGTAGCTTCGTGTCAGCTCCGCGGTAACCGTCCAGTCGAACCTGACGCCGATACGCTGAAGTGTTCCCTCGAGGAGATCCTCGTCGACGTTCGACAGTACGGCAAGCTGGTAGCGGGACTTCAGGCGCTCGAGCGCCGGTCGCGTGTCGTCGAACAGCGGCCAGTCCCGCAGCGAGTCCGCCAGAAAGTGCGCCTGCTCAGAGCGCAGCGGCCAACCGAGCCGCTCCGCCACCTGCCGGGCCGTCTCTCGCAGAACTTCGCGGTACGGCCGGAAGGCGCCGGCCTCGACCGCCGGCTCGATCTCATGGTAGGCCGCCAGGACCTCCGCTCGCTCCAGCTGCACGCCATCGCGCGCCGCGGCGCTACAGAAGGCCTCGCCAATGCCGGTTTCCCAATCGACGAGCGTACCGTAGCAGTCGAAGCTGACCGTGTCCCACTTCACGGCGATCGCCGCTAGGCCCCGAACTTGGAGAGGCGGCCCGCGTGTGCCAAAGCCAGCGGCATCAGGTCCTCCGAGCGGCAAAGCCCCGCACCGCCTCCGCGACACCAGCGCTCGCCGAACTGCTCGACCTCGTCGCGCCGGCAGGTGGAGGACCAGAGCAAGAAGGGTACCGGGTGCCAGCTGTGGGTGCGCAGAGCGGCCGGGGTCGAGTGATCGCCGGTCACCACAATCACGTCCGGCTTGAGGGCGGTCAGCCGCGGTACGAAGCCGTCGAGTTCCTCGATGACGCGGACTTTGCCGTCGAAGTCCCCATCCTCGCCCGCCTTGTCCGTGTCCTTGACGTGTACGAAGGCAAAGTCGTAGCCGGGCCAGGCGCGCTCGAGAGCCTCGAACAGATCTTCGCGCGTGGTGCCAACATCAACGGTATCCATTCCGACCAGCCGGGCGACGCCGCGGTACATCGGGTATTGCGCCACGGCCACCGCCCTCAAGCCGAAGACCTCAGGAAAGCGCGGCCAGTCCGGGCGCCGGGCGAGCCCGCGCAGAAGGACCATGTTCGCCGGCGGCTTATCGGCCAGGCGCTGGCGCGCTTCGTCCACAAAACGACGAACGAGATCCGCTGTTCTCTCCGCCTCGGCTCGCTCCGCACGCACCTCGAGCGGCGGGCTCCCCAGGCGGCCCGGATCCGTGTCCGCCACACCTTCGGCCAGGCCGTCGCCTCGGAGCACGAGCAGGAAACGGTGCTCCTTCACCGCCTGCACGAACATCTGCACCCCAGGAAGCTCGATCTTCTGCAGCTCGGCACACAGCTCGCGCGCCCGCTCGGTCGGGATGCGACCGGCACGGCGGTCACTGATCGTGCCGGCCGCGTCGATCGTGCAAAAGTTGCCGCGCGCGGCCAAATCGCGGGCGTCGAGCTCGAAGTCGACGCCCAGCGCCTCCAGCACACCGCGCCCAATCTGGTAGCGGATCGCGTCGTAGCCGAAGAGTCCGATATGTCCCGGCCCGCTCCCCGGCGTCATCCCCGGCCCCACAGGCTGGTGCAAACCGGCGATCCCCTCCGCCGCCAGCCGATCGAGGTTAGGGGTGTCCGCCGCCTCGAGCTCCGTAGGCCCACCCGGCTTTACCGGCAGACCACCCAGGCCATCCAGCACGAAGAGCAGGATCTTGGTGTCGCTCGGTGCGAGCAGCTCGCGAATCAGTTCGATGTCGGCCATGGCTCGAGCCTGATCACCGTTTACTCCGTGAGCAGCGCGGCGGCGAGGATCTCGATTCCCGACCAGAAGTGACCCAGCCGCAAGTTCTCGTTAGGACTGTGCTGATTGTTGTCGTGATTCACGATCGGAATGCCGACCGTAGGGGTGCCGAGGACATCGGTGAACTGGTACAGCGGCACGCTGCCGCCGAGTGTAGGAAGCTTTACCGCCGCCTGCCCCGTGTTTCGTTCCACGGCCGCGATAAGCGCCTGGCAGACCGGCAGGTCGATCGAGGTGCGGAAGGCCGGGTAACCGTCCGAGGCCACCACCCGCGCCAACCTGGCGTGGCGACTCCGCAGCTCCGGACCCGGCTCCTCCGCGACCACCGTATACCCCTGAGCCTCGATGTGCCGGATCAGCCGTGCCACTTGTTGCGCCGGATCGATGCCCTTCACCAGTCGCATGTCGATGCTCGCCACGGCCAGGTCGGGGACGATCGTGCGTGCTTCGCCACCCACCCAGGCGCTGCGCAGACCGCGCACGTTGAGCGACGGGAGGTTGAGCAGCTCGAGGCGGCTACCGGGGCTCTCGGGCGCGGCGAGGGCGAGGGCACGCATCTGCGCCTCATCGTCGTTGGGCGCCTCGGCGAGCGCCGCCCGCTCACGTTCGCTCAGCGGCACGACATCATCGTAGAACCCCTCGACCAGCACGCGCCCCGTCTCGGCGTTCTTCAGCGTGGCCAGCAGCTGCGCCAGGCGCAGCGCAGGGTTTGGCGCCCAGTTGCCGTAATGTCCGCTATGCAACGGCTTGAGCGGTCCGTACACCGTGATCTCGGCGCTCACGATGCCCCGCGCTCCGAAATAGAGCGTCGGCTTTCCGGAGGCGTCACGCGGTCCGTCCGCCGCCAGAACCAGGTCAGACGACAGCAATTCGCGGTGAGCGCGCACGATCGCCCCCAGGTTCGGCGAACCCGCCTCCTCATCGCCCTCGAACAGGAACTTCAGGTTCCAGCTGGGGGCCCTCCCGGCCGCGCGCAAGGCGTCGAGCGCGACGAGCAGAGCAACGATCGGCGACTTGTCATCGGAGGCCGAGCGGGCGTACAGCCGCCAGTCCGGCTCGTAGCGTCCATCAGTCGGGAACTCGATGATCCGGCCGCCGACTGCCAGCGCATCATCGCGCAGGACCGGCGTGAACGGCGCGTGCCCGAGCCAGCGGCCGGAATCCACCGGCTGGCCGTCGTAGTGCGCGTAGAAGAGAACGGTGCGGCTTGCACCGGCTGCGTTTAACTCGCCGTATACGTATGGCGGCCCATCAGTCTCCAGCAGACGCGCCTCGATGCCGCGGCGGCCCATCAGCTTCAACAGTGCCGCGGCGTTCTGCTGCATGGCTGCCTCATCAGTCGCCACGTTCGGCAAGCCAAGAAACTCGACCAGTTCGGCGACGAGCGTCGCCTCATGCGTCGAGCGGTAATCGCGCACCGCGCGGATCGCGTCCGACTGGCCGAGGGTGCCGTCGGCAGTCAACAGCGAGCAAACGGCAACCGTCAGGATCCGGGATAGCCACCAGTTCACGATCCCGCACCCTCTTCGGCTGAGCTGTTGGCGGTAAGCACCTCGATACGATCGCCGACTCGCAGCTCACCGCCGCGCTTAACCCAGGCGAGCATGCCGCGCCGGCCCTGCAGCTCCTCCTGAAGCCCCTCGCGGATCTCATCCATCCGGCCGCACGGTTCACACGGCCCGGTGATCCAAATTTCGACGTCCCGGCCCAGCCGTAGTCGCGTGTCGACGGGGAGCGTGCTCAGATCGATGCCGCGGGTCGTGACGTTCTCCTTCACGCCACCCGCTTCAAGGCCGAGCGCGTCCAACGTCTCTTGCTCGATCAGAAGCACCTGGCGCCGACTCCCTGCAGTGGCGTGCCTACAACCCTCCAAGCCGAGGTCGGCCACAACCAGCGCCGGGTCGACCGGCTGCATGGGGTGCCTGCGACCGGGGCAGACTTGCAGCGAGAAGATGACTCCGGAACGCTCCACCACGTCGGCCTCCGCGCTCATCACGGTGAGAGTAAGCTTGCGGGGCCATAAAGTAGCGAGCGAGGCCGGCGTGAAGCTAGAGACGCGAGCTCGGCGCAGCGAAGAGCGGCGCCAGGCGCCTGAGCTCCTGGGCCGCCAGGTTGCCGACGAGGGCGTGCTGGTGCTCAGCGTCTTGCCAGGTCGCGACGCCCAGCCCGCTTTCGTGGCCCAGCCCCGGGACCGCAGCCGAGCCGGTCGACAGCTGAGGCGGGCGCCGGCTGCGATTCGCTGCGGTTTCGCGGCTGAGTGGCACCAGGTAGTAGGAGAAGTGGCGGCCCTGGCTCCGGTACTCGACCACGCCGCCACGGCGCCCGTTCATCAGGCAGATCGTCGCGCGGTCGAGATCGAAGCCGGGGATTTCCGGGAGAGCCACCGCCACGCCGAGCTCGCGGGCGAAGAAGGAAGCCACCTGCTGCCGGTCTCCGCTATCCAGCGCCTCCCGTTCGACGACCCGACGCAGATAGTCTTCGGCGAAAGCGGTGGCTGGTGAGGTCCGAACCCCGAGCCCGGACCGCTGGACGAGAGTACCCAAAGCCAATCCAGCGATGAGCAGGCCCGCCACTAAGAGCGTACTGCGGAGCCGCCGGCGCTCTGTGCGCGGTGTCGCCGTCCCGGCTCGCTCCCGTGCGAGCGCGTTGTAGAGTCGCTCGCGCAGCGCGCTGGGCGCACGAACCCGCGGCACGGTCTCGCGGATGAGCTCAGCGACCCGGCGGTCCCGCTCGAGAAAGACCTCGCAACCCGGACAGACACGGGCATGCTCGAGGGCGGCTTCGACGTCAGCGTCGTTCACCCTCAAGATGTCGGCGGGCCAGAGCCTTCTTCGAACCTCACTGCAATCCATCATTACGCCTCTCTACCTCGTAGCTCGCCGCGGCCAAGGGTGTCGGCCGCGCCTCGGCTGAGCCTGAGCCGGGCGCGGTAGTGTCGGCTCCGCACCGCGTGCTCATCGAGCCCGACGAGCGCGGCCACCTTCCCATGCCGGAGTCGCTCCACGTCAGCCAACCAGAGGATCAGCCGCTCACCGTCCTGTAACTCTGACCAGACCTGGCTCATCCAGGCTCGAAGCATCCGGTAACCCGGGCTGCCCGGCTCGGGGAACGGTGCGATGTCCGGCTGCAGCTCTGGGCGCATCAGTTCGTCCGACTGCTCCCATTCCACCGCAAGCGGGTCCTGGCCGCTGCGCCGCTGGCGCTGCAGGTAGGTGCCGACCAGCACCTCCAGGATCGCCAGGCGGAAATCGGCCTCGCGCCGCCGGCGCGAGAACTCGTGGAAGGCGCGGATCGCCGTCTCCTGCAGCAACTCCTCCGCGTGCCCCTCGTCCAAGGTGAAACAGAGTGCGGCGGAATAGAGAGCGTCGAGGTGAAGGCCGACCAGCTCTTCGAACGTCTGCCCCATTTCGGCCCCTGTTCCCTCGTTGCGACCGGGTCCGCTGGTCTGGTCCGCGGCCACTTTCCACCTTAAGAACAAGAAATCCGCCCCGGAGTTTCCGGGCGGACCAGAAACGCGGAGGGCGCCCCGTAGGGCGCCCTCGCTCTGCCGGACAAGGATCAGCGGCTCAGCCGCACTCAGAGTAGCCGCAGGCCAAGCACTTCAGGCAGCCTTCGGCAAACTGGAGCGACGTACCGCAGTCGGGGCAGGTTTCTATGAAGGTCTTGATGTCGCGGCCGAAGTGTCTGCCGGACTCGTAACCGGCAGCTCTCTCGATCGCGGGCTGCTCGGCGGTCTGGGCGCCGCCGTTCCCTTTGGAGCCCGTCTCGGGATCCTCGAGCGAAAGCACCTGCTGCTGGCCTTCTTTCTCCGCCTGATACTCCTCCAGCGCCAAGGCCACCGCATCGGGCATCGAGAGGATCTTCTTGGCGCCGAAGCCGACGGCGCGGTCGCACGAGATGCCGCGCAGCTGCCGGCAGATCGTGCGCAGCGGAATACCGCTTCGCAGGCCGAGCGAGATGAGCCGACTGATCGCCTCGGCGTCTGCCATGGCGGCGCCGCCGGCCTTGCCTAACGTGGTGAAGACCTCAAACGGCCGGCCCTTCTCGTCCTCGTTGATCGTGACATACAGGGTGCCCAGGGGCGAGCGCATCTTGCGCGTGATACCGCGCAACGCGTCCGGCCGCTCGCGCACGAACGGCTTGCCCATCAGCTCGCCCTGCTTGGCCGAGAGCTCTCGCTTGAGGCGCTCGTTCTCTTTGGTTAGGTTTTCCAGCTCGGTACGTAGCTCCTGCAGTTCTTTGG
>CAYFXF010000018.1:0-20353 GCA_964347085.1 uncultured Gemmatimonadota bacterium
CCCGGCAACGGGCGCCGCGACTCGCTGGTGAACGCCCCGCAGTGCCATTCTAAATTCTAACTCCTGTCGTGGCTGAGCCTTGGGCCAACAGCACCCCTGATGGGCAAGAGCCGAGCCGCCCGGGGCGCGGCGCGCTCTGACGGGCTAACTGGTTATCGAATGTAGACTTGCGAGCTCTGATCCGCGGGGGCAGAGCGGGGGGGACGTCGCTACTTTCTGCCTACTCTGCAAAGATTTCCTATCCCGGCCGTCTCAGGGTGTCCAGACGTTGTTCTTCCGATCCAGGTCCGGGAAGGCGAAGTCCGGGTCGATCTCCACTCGCACGGGCCGGGCTGGGTAGCGGAGGGCGAGTTCGGCACGGCGGCCGCCGGCGAGCCAGGTCTCGACCCCAATCTCGCGCCGCACGATCTCGCCGTCGGCGAAGGTGACCGCGAGGCGCACGGGCATCGGCACCAGCCCACGATCGTAGATGACGATCCGGGTGACGCCCTCCGCCACGGTCACGTCGCCGAGCGCCTGGTCCAGCGTCCACGTTTCGTAGTACCAGCTGCGCCAGAACCAGTCGAGCTCGCGCCCGCTCACGCTCTCGAACGTGTTGAACAGGTCCCAAGGGTACGGGTGCTTGTAGGCCCAGTTCCGTATGAAGCGCTGGTAGGCGGCTCTAAAGGTGTCCTCACCGAGCAGGGCTCGCAGGGTGGCGAGCAGCGTCGCGGGCTTCTGATAGGAAGCAATTCCGTAGGGGCTACGATCAAGTGCCTCGTTATGACCGTTCAGCGTATCTACCGGGTAATGATAGTCGGAGCGGCGCATGATCTCGCCTTCCTGACCCGACCGCGCCAAACGCGTGTAGCTCAGCTGATCCAAGATCTCGCTGTTGAGGCCCGGGAAGAAATCCTTGGACGTCTGATTCTCGTTGAACGTGGTCGTGCCCTCATCCATCCAGGCGTAGCGGCGCTCATCGTTGGAGACGATCATCGGGAGCCACATGTGCCCAAGCTCGTGCGCCGTGACGAAGTAAAGCGCGCTGTCCCCGCGGGCATTGTAGTCTCCGATCAGAGTCATCATGGGGAACTCCATGCCGCCGCCGATGATGTTTGAACCCTCCACCGCCGTCATGTGCGGCCAGGGATAGGAGTAACCCGTGTACTTCGAGAGGAAGGCGATGGCGTGCTGAGCATAGCGGGCCGAGTGCCCCCAGCGCGGCGCGAGCTCACGGTAGAGCGCGTCGACCCGCGCGTAATCGATCCGGCCGTCGCCATCACGGTCACCCACTGGCGTGCGTGCCGCGTCCCAGAGGGACTCGCGGACCACGGCAAACGCCACGTCGCGCAGCGTGTCTGCAGCGAAACGCCAGGCCAGGTAGCCACCCTCACTCGTCCGCGTCGCGCGCCCGAAATCCTCAGCGCGGATGATCTGAACGATTTCATCGCTCTCGGCCGCGCGCTGCAGACGCTCGCTGACCACCGGCGCCAGCACCTCCTCCGGGTTCAGCAAGCGGCCGCTCGCCGCGACCACCCAGCCCGGCGGCGCTTCCACCGTCAGATCATAGCGCCCGAAACCGGCGTAGAACTCTGCCCCTCCCAGGAACCAGTCGGTTTGCCACCCGACCACGTCGTCGTACACCGCCATCTGCGGGTACCAATAGGCGAGGAAGAAGAGGTTGTCCGCATCCCAGCCCATGCGCGAGCTGGCGCCGGCTCGTGGGATCGCGAACGACCAGGCGAGCTCCAACCGGACGTCCGCCCCCGGCTCCACCGGCGCGGGCGGAACAACCCGGAGGATCGTCGCCTCGCTGCCATAGCCCGCGCCCCGATCGGTACCCGCCGTAAGCTCTCGGCCATCCACGGCGACCCGGTGCAGCGTCAGGCCGCCGGTCACCTCCTGCGGCAGTTTACGGGGCGCGCCCTCGGCATGGAGGTTCTGGTAGAGGTGGAGGAAAAGAGCGCCTAGCGTGTCCGGTGAGTTGTTGTAGTAGCGGATCCGCGCCTCTCCGTGAAGCTGCCTCTCCTCCACGTCGATCCGCGCTCGCAAGCGGTAATCCGTCCACTGCTGCCAGTAGCGTGGGCCGGGCTCTCCAGTCACAGCGCGGGTGCGGTGCTCCAGCGCCCGTTCGTAGCTCAGCGGATAGGTGACCGGAAAGGGCAGCGGTCGGGTCGCCACGCTGACCGGGGCAGGGTTCGGGGTCGGAGGGCGTGCCCCGCCGGGAGCACAGGCGGCAAGGCTGAGCCCTGCGGTCGCGACGAGCAACCCACGCAACGGTATCAACATGCCGTGATTCCAATCGTGATCGGGGATTTCGCTCGACAGGCCCCCGCAGTTGCGGTCCGGGGCCGTGCAAAACTTCGGCCGTTGGCGGGCGCGTCGCAAGTTGGCCGAGCTTAGGCTCCCTTTCTTGCGGACCGGGAACCTGTCGCGCCATCTTGCGCCAAGACTCGCCAAGCCTCCCAGCCCCAGGGGCCTCTAACGGCGATCCCACAGCGAGGAGGTGCCCTGACCTCTGTCCTCAGGCAGCTGCTGTCTCCATATCGGAACGCTGCATGACCGAGTAGCTAGGAGGGTTCGATGTCGAGGCATAAGATCACCCGGCGGGACTTCGTGAAGGTAGGCGCGGGCGGGACCGCGGCTCTGTTGCTCAGCCGCCAGAGCGCGCTCAGCGCCGGGCCGCCGCTGCCACCCATGCCCGAGCGGCAGCTCGGCCGCACGGGGCACGCCGTACGAGCCTTTAGCTTGGGGGGGCAGGCGACCCTGGAGAAGCCGGGGACAGAAGAGGAGTCTCTCGCCATTATCCACCGAGCCATCGACCTCGGGGTGAACTACATCGACACGGCCGCCGCGTATGGCCGAGGCATCAGTCAGACCTATATCGGCAAGGTCATGGCGACGCGCCGCGGCGAGGTCTTTCTCGCCACCAAGACGCACGACCGCACTCGCGATGGCTCGCTGAGACTGCTCGAAGAGAGCCTGCGTCTGCTACAGACGGATCGCCTCGACCTCTGGCAGCTCCATAACGTGCGTACCGACGACCAGCTGGATCGCATCTTCGGGAAAAACGGCGCCATCGAGGCGCTCGAGCAGGCGCGCTCGGAGGGTAGCGTGCGCTTCCTGGGCATCGCGGGCCATTACGATCCGGCCCCACTGATCCGCGCGATCAGCGAGTACCCCTTCGACACGATCCTTATGGCGCTGAACCCGGCCGACCGTCATCATCTTCCGTTCGCCGAGGAGCTTCTCCCGCTGGCTGTCGAAAAACGGATGGGGATCATCGGGATGAAGATCCCGGCGCGCGGCCGGTTGTTCAGGCAGGGTGGGATCACCTCGATGCGAGATGCCCTCTCCTACGTGCTCACCCTGCCGGTGAGCACAGTCATCGTCGGCTGCGACAACCTGTCGCAGCTAGAGGAGAACATCTCGATCGCTGCGAGCGTCGAGCCGCTATCCGAGGCCGAGATGGCCAGGCTCGAGGGACTTACGGCGGGCTACGCCGCCGAGGCCGCCTTCTTCAAGCGAGATATGGCCGGCTGGAGCCGGCACGGGCGAGACGACCAGGACACCGACTGATCACGCGGAAGCTGCGGTGCAGGCGCTTTGCCGGTAAGGCGGCGCCACCGCTGGCTGAGGAGGGATGTGGGGAGCCATGAATGCGACCAAAGCTGCCGTCACCGACACGCCTGACTTGAATGCGGAAGACCTCAACCCATTTCATATCGCCCAGCTCCAGTTCGACAACGCCGCCCGCTACCTCCCCGACCTCGATCCCGGTCTCGCCGGCTTTCTCAAACAGCCCCGCCGCATGACCACGGTCGAGTTCCCAATCGAGACGGCGGAGGGTGAAGTCAGGAATTACATCGGCTACCGCTGCGTTCACAACCGCGCCCGCGGACCGAGCAAGGGCGGCATCCGCTACCACCCCGACGTCACCGAGGACGAGGTGCGGGCGCTGGCCTCGTGGATGACCTGGAAGTGTGCGGTGATCGACGTCCCGTTCGGCGGCGCGAAGGGCGGCGTGGTCTGCAATCCCAAGCAGCGCACCAAGGAGGACCTGCGCAAGATCACGCGTCGCTTCATCGCCGAGCTGGGTGACTCGATCGGGCCCTACACCGACATCCCCGCGCCTGATGTGAACACCAACGCCGAGACGATGGCCTGGGTTTTCGACACTTACGACATGATGCATCGGGGCACGAACAACCTGGGTGTCGTGACGGGCAAGCCAGTGGACATTGGCGGCTCGCTCGGCCGTCGTGAGGCCACCTCGCGCGGTGCCCTGTTCTGCACGCAACGGGCCTTGGCTCTTGGGCTCATACCTGGCTTCAATTCCGTGCTCGGCGCTCGGGTCGCGGTCCAGGGATACGGCAACGCCGGTGCGATCGCCGCGGAACTGTTCGCGGCGGAGGGCGCGAAGATCGTCGCGGTGAGCGACTCACGCGGCGGCGTCTACAGCCCCGACGGATTCGACCCGCTCGCCGCACTCGAGCACAAGAAGCGCACAGGCTCGGTGGTGGACTTCCCGGGCGCGAAGCCGGTGAGCAATGAGGAGTTGCTGACGCTGCCCTGCGATATCCTCATCCCCGCCGCGCTGGAGAACCAGATCCGCGCCGACAACGCCGGCGCTGTCCGGGCGCGTATCATCGTGGAGGCCGCGAACGGACCGACCACCCCCGCGGCGGACCGCATCCTCTTCAAGCGTGAAATCCCCGTGCTGCCCGACATCCTGGCCAACGCCGGCGGCGTGACGGTGAGCTACTACGAGTGGGTCCAGAACAACGACTACGAGCAGTGGGACGAGGATACGGTCAACCTGAAGCTTCATGTGAAGATGGAACGGGCGACCGACGCAGTGGTCAAGAAGCAAAGAGAGATCAACGACTCGCTCGACGCTCTCAACGCCGAGCGCGCGCGCAAAGGCGTGGCCGGCGACCCACTGGAACCAGTGGATTTGCGGACGGCCGCCTACGTGCTGGCGATCAGCCGCGTGGCCGCCGTCGTGCTCGAGCGCGGCGTCTGGCCGTAGTCATGCCCTGCCGCTCGTCACCCCCACCCTCGGCGCGACGGCACGGGCCAGGCCCGCCGCTACACCGTACGCGCCGGCCGCCACCAGGAAGAGCACTCGGGAGCCCGCCTCGAGTGCGATGAGCGCGGCCGCGGGGGTCGCGACTACGGAGGCGAAGCCGTTTGCCGCCCACGCCCATGCCACACTCGACGTCTCTCCGTCCGTCAGAGCTCTGAGCCCCAGCGGGAACGGCAGCCCCATGAGAAAGGCGAGCGGCGCCAGCACAGCGACCGCCACCGCGACCCGCAGGGGTGCGGACGCCGGCTGTACCAGGTGCACGAGCGAGAGCAGAAGCCCCGCATAGCCCAAAAGCAGCAGCGCGGCCAGCAGAGCCGCCCTCGCGCCGGCCCCCGGCGCCAGTCGGTCGGACCAGGTGCTCCCCGCGCCGGAGCAGATGAGGAAGGCAGCAAGCACCGCGGCCACAGCGTAGATCGGGTGACCAAGCATCAAGTTGAGCTGCTGAATCGCTGCGATCTCCGCGGCGAGATAGGCGAGACCAATCGCGCCGAAGTACCCGATCAGACGAAACCAGCGGCGCTGCGCTGGCCGGCCGGCACGAACAGTCGCCGGCAAGACGATCAACAGCGCCGCTAAGAGGACGCTTTGCAGCAGCGTAGCGACGAGCGCTACGGGGCCCCATTCGGCGAACGGCAACCAGCTGCCGCGCTCGCTGCCCAGGAACGCGCCCAGCGAGCGTGTGCGTATGAAGTGGTGCGGGTAGGGTCGCGCATCGCTCACCCACGACACCTCGAACGGGTACGCCGACACGAAGCTCTCCGCGCTGTCGGGCCCGGACACCGCCGCCTCGGCCGCTCGGTAGAGCGTGGGCTCATCCAGCAGATTGAATCCCATGGCGGGAGCGCGCATGCCGGGGTGCCAGTCGAGGTCGAACCGGCGCGACACCGACCAGTCCGTTAGACGCTCCAGATCCTTTACGCTAAAGCCAGCAGGCTTGACCAGCACCGTGGCGGTGGCCCAACTGCGGACCACCACCAACCCCTCCCTCGTCCGACCCGCCCGGCGCCGCAGCGCCTCAACCGCCGTCAGGATGACGCGCAGGTTGTCGCGCGGCGGCAAGGTCAGCCAGCGGGTGACCGCCAGCACACCATCATCGCTCAGCCGCTCCAGGTAGCCGACGTAGGCCTCCACGGTGTGCAGAAAGTCCTCGCTCAGCGCGTGAACTCCCCCGGCGGATGTCCCAAACGCACGGCCGGCCGGTATCACAATCAGATCGAACCTGTCGCGCGTGCGCGCCACGTAGCTCCGCGCATCGCCGATCACCCAGTCGACCGTGCCAGTCACGCCCGGGCCCGCTGCTGCGCTGGACCGCCATCCGGCGAGCTCGGGGAGGTGAGGGTTCAGCTCCACGGCCGTCACCCGCTGGGCGTCGTGCGCCAGGGCGTTCCAGACCTCGAGGCCGCCGCCGGCGCCGAGCACCAGCACCGCGCCGCGACCCTCGAGGGCGTAGGGGACCGCGGTGGGCAGCCAATCGAGGATCGCCAGCGCCGAGTGGTCCTCCCCCCAATCGGCCGCCGCATCGGCCAGTTCTCCGTCGACGAACAGCGCTGTCTGGCGGGGGAACACGCCGCGATAGGCGAGCGAGAGCCCCGGCGCGTGCCGAAAGGCCGCGGCCTGAACGGCGACCACCCAGCCAGTTGGACCGGCGCGCTCCGCGACGCGGCGCGCTTCGGGATACGCTTCCACCTGCGGCAGCCCCTTGTAAGGGATGAGGTTCAGCTCCCAGGGCGGTCGAAGGAGAGAAACAGCTGAGATCGCCAACGCGGCCACGGCCACGGCACCCTGCAGAGTCGAGCGGTGCCGAGCCGAGATCGCGGCGAGCGCACCCAGCGACGCCAGCGCCGCCGGCACCGCGAGTGCCCGCTCTGGGAGCAGCAGCCAGAGGACAGCCAGCGCCAGCGCCGCCCCGCAGCCGGCGCCGGCAAAGCTCGCCCCATAGATCAGCCCGAGACGCTCGCCCTCGAGCGTCAGCGCCAGTAGGATCGCCAGCGCGCCAACGCCGAACGGCAGGGCAAGCAGAGCATAGACCGAGGCGAGCCGCGGCAACTGGGCCGGGTCCCACAGCAGCTGGGCCGCGTCGAGCGGGATCTGGTGAGCCGCTGCGGTGCTGGCCAGCAGAGCGATGGGCGTCAGCAGCGCGGCCCAGCCGAAGGCGCGTTCTGCGGCCGCCGGCCGGGGCCGAGCCAGGGCCAGCAACGTACCGCTGGCGCCGAAGCCCAGCATCGCCACGCCGATCGCCATGAAGGCGAAGTGATGGTACTGCTCGATCGCGAAGGCTCGGACGAGGAGGATCTCGTAGGTCAGCGTACTGGCGGAGAGGAGCGCGACGGCCAGCGGCCGGCCGATTCTCGCCACGCGGTTCAGCGCAGGCCGCTGAGCATGGGGACGAAGCGCACCGGTAGCAGGTTGCGCGTGCGCACGTCGCCCGCCGCGTCCTTCTCCACCAGGATGAGGTTCTGAACCCCGTAGACGCTTCCCACCGGTATCACCATGCGGCCGCGCGGCTTGAGCTGCTCCAGCAGTGCAGGCGGAATATGGCCGGCGGCGGCCGTGACGATCACGGCGTCGAACGGCGCCACCTCGTTCCACCCGTAGTGGCCATCGGCGTGTCGGACCGTCACGTTCTCGTAGCCCAGCCGCTGCAGGCGCTGGCCCGCGCTCTCGGCCAGCGCCTGGAAGATCTCTACGGTGTAGACCTCAACGCCGATCGCGGCTAACACGGCCGCCTGGTAGCCTGAACCCGTACCGACCTCCAGCACCTTCATCCCCGGCTCAGGGTTCAGGATCTCCGTCATGAAGGCGACGATATAGGGTTGCGAGATCGTCTGGCCGTAGCCGATCGAAAGTGGGTGATCGCCGTAGGCGCGGGCGCGCTGGGCGCGTGGCACGAACTCGTGCCGCGGCACCGAGCGCAGGGCGGCGAGCGTGGCCCAGTCCTTCACTCCGCGGGCCTCGATGAGCTCTACCATCGATTCGCGCGCGCGGAGATGCCGCTCATCGCGGTCGCGTTCTTGAGCCGACGCCGGGTTCGCCAGCGCTGCGAGGCAGGCGAGGCCGATAGGCTTGACTCGCTTCGCGTTCATGCTGCGGAGAATTCGAGACATTACCTATTCAACTTCCCACGGTGGGGAGTCATGCGTCAAGGCTCGCGTCGAGCGAGAGTGCTAGGGCGGCACCGCGCTCCGGTCCACAGGATGCGCACGAACTCGGACGAACCGCCGCGCCGCCCTTCGCTCAGTCCTGGGTGGCCAGCTGCCTCAGCACGTAGTGCAGGATGCCGCCGTGCCGGTAGTACTCGACCTCCTGCGGCGTGTCGATCCGCACGGTGGCCGTGAACTCGAGGCTCGACGCGTCGGGCCGCCGGGCCGTGACCTTGACGGTCCGCTTGCCATCCGGGCTCTCGATGTCAAACGTCTCGGCGCCGCTCAGGCCGAGCGACTCGGCGCTCTTGCCGGCGGGATACTCGAGCGGCAACACACCCATCCCGATCAAGTTACTGCGGTGGATCCGCTCGAAGCTCTCGGCAATCACCGCACGGACACCCAGCAAGCGGGTGCCCTTGGCGGCCCAGTCGCGTGACGAGCCGGACCCGTACTCCTTGCCGGCAAGGACGACAAGCGGTGTGTTCTCGGTTTTGTAACGCATCGCCGCGTCATAGATGGCCATCGGCTCCTGGCTGGGCAGATGCTGGGTGAAGCCACCTTCGACACCCGGCACCAGCTTGTTGCGCAGGCGCACGTTAGCGAAGGTGCCCCGCATCATCACCTCGTGATTGCCGCGCCGCGAGCCGTATGAGTTGAAGTCCCGCGGTCCCACGCCACGCTCGACGAGGTAGCGGCCGGCCGGGCTATCCTTCTTTATCACTCCGGCGGGAGAGACGTGGTCGGTGGTCACCGAGTCGCCCAGATAGACGAGCACCTTCGCACCACGAATCGGTTCCAGAGGCGGCGGCTCCGAGGTCAGCGCTTCAAAGAAAGGCGGGTGCTTGACGTAAGTGGAGTCCGGGTCCCAAGCGTAGAGGTCCCCGGTCGGAATCGGCATCTTCTTCCACTGCTCACTCCCCTCGAACACCTCCGCGTACGTCTTCTGGAACATCTCCGCGCGCAACGCCCGCTCGACGGTGCCTCGGATCTCCTGCTGGCTGGGCCAGATGTCTTTCAGGTAGACCGGCCCTCCATCTTTGCCGATGCCCAACGGCTCGCTGTACAGATCGACGTCCATGCGGCCGGCGAGCGCGTAGGCGACGACGAGCGGCGGCGAGGCCAGATAGTTGGCGCGCACCTCCGCGTGCACACGGCCTTCGAAGTTCCGGTTGCCCGAGAGTACCGCGGCCGCCACCAGGGCGCCCCGCTCGATCGCCTTCGAGATCTCAGGGTCCAACGGGCCGCTGTTGCCGATGCAGGTCGTGCAGCCGTAGCCCACCAGGTTGAAGCGCAGCTGCTCCAGATAGCGTGTGAGGCCCGCCGCCTCCAGATACTCGGTGACGACTTTCGAGCCCGGTGCCAGGCTGGTCTTCACCCACGGCTTGGTGCTAAGGCCACGCTCCACAGCCTTCTTGGCCACCAGCCCTGCCGCGACCATCACCGTCGGGTTGGAGGTGTTGGTGCAGCTCGTAATCGCCGCGATCACCACCGAGCCGTGACTGAGCTCAAAGCGGTCACCGTTCCGCGACACCGGCACTGAGCTCGACGCGATGAGCCGCTCGCCCGTCTCCGTAGCCCCGCTTCCACCTCCCGGCGCCAGCAGCGAGCTCAGCGCTTGCCTGAACCCGGACTTGGCCTGGGAGAGCGGTACCCGGTCCTGCGGTCGCCGCGGCCCGGCCAGGCTCGGCTCCACCGTCCCAAGCTCGAGCCTCAGGGCCTCCGTGTAGTCGGCCCGCGGGCTGCCGGTCGTGTGGAACAGCCCCTGCTCCTTCATGTAGGCTTCCACCAGCTTGACCTGCAGGTCCGAGCGGCCGGAGAAGCTCAGATAGCGAAGCGACTCCGCGTCGACTGGAAAAATCGCACAGGTGCAGCCCATCTCGGGGGCCATGTTGCTGATCGTCGCCCGATCGGCCAGCGGCAGCCTGGCCAGACCTTCCCCGAAGAACTCGACAAACTTCCCGACCACCCCTTTCGCCCGCAGCATCTGCGTCACCACCAGCACCAGATCGGTCGCGGTGGCGCCCTCAGCAAGCTCGCCCGTGAGCTCGAATCCGACTACCTGTGGGATCAGCATGCTGATCGGCTGCCCCAGCATGGCCGCTTCCGCTTCGATGCCGCCGACGCCCCAGCCCAGCACGCCGAGCCCGTTGATCATGGTCGTGTGCGAGTCGGTGCCGACCAGACTGTCCGGATAAGCCCACCCACCCTCATCAGTCATCACGACCCTGGCCAAGTACTCCAAGTTGACCTGGTGTACGATGCCGGTCTCCGGTGGCACGACCCGAAAGTTCTTGAACGCCTGCTGGCCCCAGCGCAGAAAAGCGTAACGCTCTCGGTTGCGCTCGAACTCGCGCTCGGCGTTGTAGAGGAAGGCCGCAGCGTCCCCGTAACGGTCCACCTGCACCGAGTGGTCGATCACCAGCTCGGCCGGCTGCAACGGGTTGATCCGCGCAGGGTCGCCGCCCAGCGCCCGAATCGCATCGCGCATCGCCGCCAAGTCCACCACCGCCGGCACGCCGGTGAAATCCTGCAGCAGCACGCGGCCCGGCCGAAACGCGATCTCACGGGCAGGCTCCGCGGCCGGCTCCCAGCCGGCCAGCGCTTCGATGTCCGCGGCGGTCACGGCGTTCCCATCCTCGTGCCGCAGCAGGTTCTCGAGCAGGATCCTCATGGCGTAGGGGGTTCGCCCAACGGTGAAGCCCGCCTTCTCCAGCGCCTCCAAGCGGGCGACCCGGTACGAGCGGCCCGCGACGCTCAGGCTCCCGTGAGTGGCAAACGAATCGGCCATTTCAGCGACTCCCCATCGAGCATGTTCCTCCAGCCGTGAGCTCTCGAATCAGTCCACGGACGCATGGGCGCGCCACAGTTCGGCGGAGATTCTTGATCTCCGTGGATCTGGTCCTTCGGCGCGCGTCGTGACTAGAACAAGTGGTCGAGAAGACCCCGACCAAGATGCGACGCCGCGCGGTCCGCCGGCAAGCGCAAAGCGTGACCGATCCGGGTTATGGCCTTATCTTATCAATAAGCACGAAATGAAGCGGTCCCGGAAGCAACGACCTGAAGGCGAGTACGTTCATCCACTCTCAACGGGGGAGGTTCTCATGCCGGATCGAGTCAGGAAGGTGAATTACTGCTACGTCAAAGTGCCACACCGTGCGGGACGCGGCGCAGAGGTCCTCGAAGAGCTGAAGGACTCCGGCGTCAACCTGCTCGCCTACTCGGGGTTCCCGACCGGCGGCGGCACGGCTCAGATCGACCTGATACCCGAGAACATGGCGGCCCTCCGCCGCGTGGCGAAGAAGAACAACTGGCGGCTGAGCACGACGAAGAAAGGCTTCCTGATCCAGGGAAGTGACCAGATTGGCGCCATCCACCGCCACATCAACAAGCTGGCGGACAACAAGATCAACATCACCGCCGCCGACGCGGTGGCCGCCGGCAAGAAGCGTTACGGGATGATCCTCTGGGTAAGGCCCAAGGACTACAGCCGCGCGGCGAAGGTCCTGCGAGCCCACTAGCAGCCCAAGGTCGAAGCGGTCCAAACTTATCGACGAACGCGGCGCCTCGCCGGGCGGCGGGGCGCCGTGCCACCCGCCGCCCCGTTCCGGGGGCCGCCGGACCTACGACAACCGCGCGATACGACCTGTGAGGAGTGAACCATGGTCGAGCATCAGTCCGTTCCCGACACGCCGAGCCTGATCTGTCCGGAGACGACCTTCGAGATCATCGAGGACTCGCTTCGCGATCTCTGGAAGGTCGTGGACGACCTGTCACGGCTTCGGCCGCCGAGACCACGTTTCTACCGTGTGACGGTCTTCGGCTCCTCTCGCATGCAGCCCGGGGACGCTCTCTACCGCGAGGTGCGCCGCCTCGCCCAAGAGCTCGCCGAGCTGGGCTGCGACATCGTGACCGGGGGCGGACCCGGCCTCATGCAGGCGGCCAACGAGGGCGAGCGGCTCGGCGATCCCGAGAACCGTACCCGCTCGTTCGGCCTGCCGATCGAGCTACCGACCGAGGAGCGGCCCAACCCATTCGTCGAGCGGATCTACAAGCACCGCACCTTCTTCACGCGCCTGCACCACTTCGTGCGGCTCTCCAGCGCCTTCGTCGTGGTGCGCGGAGGTATCGGCACCACACTCGAGGCCCTGATGGTCTGGCAGCTCCTCCAGGTGCGCCACGTCCACGACACGCCGTTCATCTTCGTGGGCGATATGTGGAAGGGGCTGGTGGACTGGTCGAAGACACACATGCTGGGCGGCGAGCGGAATCTGGCCGCGCCCGAGGATGTGGCGATCCCCTACTGCGCCGCCAACGTCGACGAGGCGGTGGAACGGATACGCCAGCACAAGGCGCGATTCGACGCAGCTCCGAGCGGCTGAGCGGACCCGCCGCTCAGAGCACGAACTTCTGGCCCCGCTCGGGGAGCTGCACGTCCGCTGCGCCCTGCTCGCGCAGGCCGGCCGCCAGCGACCCCATCGCCTCCTGTTCGCCGTGCACGAGGAAGATGTGCTTGACGTCGCCATCCTTCTGAACCCGCGCCGCCCAGTTGAGTAGCCCGTCGCGGTCGGCGTGCGCGCTGTAGCCTTCGGCCTTCCGCACGCTGGCGCGGATCTCGTACTCTTCGCCGTAGATCGACACCGGATTCCGGCCCTCGAGGATCTTACGGCCCAGCGTGTGCTCGGCCTGAAAGCTGACGAAGAGCACGATCGCGCTCGGGTGAACGGCATGGTGGCGCAGGTGATGGAGGATGCGGCCGCCCTCGCACATGCCGGACGCCGAGATGATCAGTGCCGGCCCCTTGCGCTCGTTGAGCTTCTTCGACTGATCGGCGCTGCGCAGGTAACGGAGCCGCGAGAAACCGAGCGGATCGGCGTCCGAATCGCTGAGCATCGTCGCCTTGTATTCCTCGTCGTAACACTCGGGGTGCAGCCGGAAGACGTCCGTCGCGTTCACCGCGAGCGGGCTGTCGACGAAGACATCGATGCCCGGTAGCTCGCCCGACTCACAAAGCTGGTTCAATCGGTAAACAATCTCCTGGGTGCGCCCTACGGCGAAGGCCGGGATCAGCAGCTTGCCCTTTCTCTTCAGTGTGTCGGCGACGGTGCGGCGTAGGAGCGCTTTGGCGTCGAGGCCGCTCTCGTGGAACCGGTCCCCGTAGGTGCTCTCCATGATCACGTAGTCCGCGCCCTCGGCGGCCTGCGGATCGCGCAGGATCGGCAGCCCTTTGCGGCCGACGTCGCCACTGAACACCAATCTGGAGCTCCGCCCCTTCTCGTTGACGTCCAGCACGACGATCGCCGAGCCGAGGATGTGTCCGGCGTCGCGGAAGCGCGCCGTCAGACCGGGCAGCGGCTGGAACGGGTGATCGTAGTCGATGCTGTGAAAGCGCTTGAGCGTCTCGACCGCGTCGTCCTTGGTGTAGAGCGGCTCGAATAACTTCTTGCCCTTCTTCCTTCGCCGCTTGTTCACGAAGCGCACGTCGTTCTCCTGCAGGTGTGCCGAGTCGAGCAGCATGTAGGCGCAAAGGTCGCGGGTGGCTGAGGTGGCATAGATGCAGCCGCGGAAGCCGGCTTTGACCAACGACGGCAGGTTGCCGCTGTGGTCGATATGCGCATGCGAGAGGATGACCGCATCGATCTCTTGGGCGTCGAACGGCAGCACCCGGTTGCGCTCAAACGCTTGCTTGCGCCGTCCCTGATACAGGCCGCAATCGAGGAGAAGCTTGTGACCGTTCAGCTCGACGAGGTGCATCGATCCGGTCACGGTCCGTGCGGCTCCCCAGAACTGCAGTATCATCGTGTACCTGCCGGGATATGCGGTTGCGCGATCAGCGGCTCGGGCCGACGCAGGGCGGCTGGCCGCTGGCCACCAGGCGACGGTACTCCCGGCCGATGAGCACGGCGAGGGCGAGCCAGAACACGACCAGAAAGATGTTGAACATCGCGAAGTGACTGGCCTGCATCGCCAGAAACGTCGTTCCCACGAAGACCAGCACGGCCGATAGCACATCGCCCGCACGCCAGAAGAAGGCGTCGATCACCTGCTTGGCCTTGTATTTCTGCTCGCGCGTCATCGGCAGGAAGAGCACGTTACGCACCGTGTTCTGCAGAGAGTAATCGGTGGAGTTCTCAGCCGTCTTCGCCCAACGCACCACAGCGAGCAGCGGGTAAAACGCGAGCAGCAGGTAGCCGCCGAGCGCGATGAGCGGAAGCACCATCAGTGCGACCTGCACGCCCAGGTACTTGATCACACGCGAGACGACGAACAGCTGGAGCACGAGCCCGAGCACGTTGACCACGCCGAAGAAGCTCGAGTAGAAGGTGCCGATGTAGGCGCCTTGACTGAGGCCACCGGCGGCCCCAGTCGCGACCGCCTCTCTTGCCGCGTCCGTCACCACACTCCCCAGGATGTACTCGCCGGTCGTGTTCACCCAGTTGAGGAAGAGAATGAGGAACGCGATCATCAGCAGGTAGGGGCAGCGAAACACCATCCGGAACGGGTTCTCCGTACCTGAGAGGTCGGCCTCGCGGGCCGATGCCTCGAGCTGGGCCCGCGCCTGCTGTTCGTCAGCGGCCGTCGGCTTCCCTTCTTCCAAGGCCCGGCGGACTTCCTCCAGCGAGATCTCGCCAGTCAACGTCTTGCAGACGTCCTCCACCGGTACCTCGCCGGAGAGCGCCGCTCGCACTTCTTTGAGCGGGATCTCCTGCGAGGCCGCCGGCATGGTTCCGGTCGTCAGCGAAGTCGGCAGATCCGCCTCCGTGCGGCGGCGCTCGCGCGCGTCCACGTAGTTGGTGACCAGGAGGCTCACCATCAGCAGCGCCGCAGCGAGGACCATCGGCTGATAGACCCCGAAGGTGCCGATCACGCCACCGGCCATGAAGCTCCCAGCGACGGCCCCGAACGAGGCCCCGAACTGCACGAGCGGGAACAGCCGTTCGCCCTCCTCGCTCGTGTAGATGTCATTGGCGAACGACCAGAACTGCGCCACGACCATCAGATTGAAGATGCCGATCCAGAGGAAGAAGACGATCCCCTGAGCCAAGAGCGGCACGTTGAGCTGGCCGACGATGTAGAAAAGGCAAAGACAGGCGGCGAAGAAGATCGTGACGACGTTGATCAGCCGCTTGCGCGGCATCCGGCTGGCCAACGCACCGTAGAGCGGTACCGCGCCTAGCAGGAGGATCGCCTGGCCCGCCGACATGTAGCTCTTGATCTCCGCGCCGCCGCCCTCGAGGATGAGGGCCTCGCGCACCGGCTTGATGAAGTAGTAGGCGCTGAGGATGAGGAAGACGTTGAGTGAAAGCGCCAGCGCGGTCCGGCTCTCACCGGGACGCAGATCGGTGAAGAGGCGAAGAAAACGGTCGACGGGACTCGCGCGCTGTCTGAGCTGCACCGACCTCCCCCGGAGAACTTGCGTTTGGGAACTTAGAGCTTCGCCAATCTCGCGTTCGGCTCAGCTCGACACAAGTTGAGCGCGGCTCAACGCCTCTTGGGGGGCGGCGGCGGCATGCGCCGAACCCTTCGCAACATGCTGACGAAGCGGGGGTCGGCCCGGATCGGATCCCAGGTTGGATCGAACTGCAGAGAGAAAAGTTTGGGGTCGCGGAGCTCGTCAGCCCGCTCGAGCCGGTTCAGCGCCTCGTCGTTCCGACCCAGAGCAACCAGGGCGGCCGCGACGTCGACCTGCGAGACCTCCGTACCCCCGGCGGACGATCGCTCCAGTTCGTCCAGCCGCCACTCCCAGTAGCCGCGCATCCCCCGCTCGGCCACGGCGCTCTCCAGCTCCTCGAGCGCGCCTCGCGCCTCCGCACCGTCGCCGGCCCGCGCCAGCCGCTCGCGGCGCAGCGAGACGATTTCCGCGTCGTCACCCTGGAGCGCATAGACATACTCCAGCGCGTCCCACGCCTCGGGGCGCGAGGGGTCCCGCTCGAGCATCTGCCGTAGCCGCTGGACCGCCTCTTCGGCCTGCCCGAAGGCGGCGAGCCGCCTGGCGCCCGCGACCCGCCAGACCGGCGCCACGATCTCGACCTTCTCAGGCTCAACCGAAAGGGCCAAGCGCTCGACCTGGCGGCCGAAGTCGGTGAACGCCGCGATCCAATCGCGGTTGGGTAACGCGGAAGAATCGAGCCCAACTCGCACGACGTGCAGTTCCCGCCTCAGCGAGTCCGACGTCTCCGCGACGCGCCGCTGAATCTCGGCCAGCACGGCGCGCGCCTCTGGCGAGCCCGCATCGAGGATCAGCGCTTGCTCCGCCGCCTCGAGCGCGGAGGGCAGACGCGGCGTCGCTTCGGTCGCCTGCTTTTCCTGGGTCTCTGTCATGTCGAGCAACAGCTGCGAGCCGGCAAGCGCGGCGTAGGCGGCAGCGAAAGTCGAGTCCCTGTCGATCGCCTCCTCGTAGTGGCGGACTGCCTCCGCCAGCGCCTCGGACGTACCCTTCGATTGCTCGTAGCGACCACGCAGATACGACTCGTGCGCCTCCGGGTCGACGGGCCCCGCTGAGGCGAGACGGGTCTGCTCGTCGGGTGTGAGCTCCGCCTGGATCTCCCCGGCGATTGCCCGGGCCACCTCGCTCTGCAGCGCGATCACGTCGGTGAAGTAGCGCTCGTAGCTGTTCGACCAGAGGTGCCGGTCCGTCAGCCCGTGGATGAGCTGCACGGTGATGCGTACCCGGTTCCCGGCCCGGAGCACGGATCCTTCCACGACCCCCTGCACGCCGAGTTCTCGAGCGATCTCAGGTATCGAAAGCGTCGTTCCCTGAAAGCGCATCACCGAGGTGCGGGAGACCACGCGCAACGCACCGATCTGGCTCAGTTGTGAGACGACCGCTTCGTGCATCCCCGCCGTGAAGTAGTCGGCCTGTGTGTCCTCGGCGAAGCTTTCGAACGGCAGAACGGCGAGCGCGCGGATGGCGGTGGCGGTGGCAGGCTCGAACGAGACGGGCGCCACGGTGCTGCTGAGATCCGCTTCCCCGGCTTCGTGCGGCACGGTCCAGTTTATCGTCCACCAGCCGAGTGTCCCAGCGGTCACCAAGGTCAAGCCGAGGAACGCGACACGGGGTAACAGACGCCCGGGCCGACCCGGCCCCCGCAGGACGGACTCCAGGTCCTGGGTACGGCGGATGCCGTGCGGGGTCAGCTCGTAGACCCAGGCGAGCGCAATGGCGACGGGGAACCCGACGAGCAGGAGAACTACGACCAGCCGCAGCACCCAATCCGGCACCTCGAATGCCGGCAGCACGATCTCGCCGGCCTGCAACAGGACGAACGCCGCGGCGCCATACGCGATGGCCACTCGCCATACGTGTCGCCGCCTCAACTCAGCGAGGAAGGCTCCAAACCGAGAAGGATTCTCACTCATGCCTGTCACACTCGTTCACCCCAGCGTGAGGGAGGTCGCGCCGCCGATCCCTGCTCGGACGTCAGGTTCGTACTGAGACAGCCGACAACGCTCTCGCGTGAGAACGCGCCGGGCTCAGGCGATGGGCCAATATACGGCCCGTGACGTTCGTCCCATACCCGTGCCGTTCGTCCAATAGATAAGGATGCGTCGAGCGTCGGAAAGGATGCACTGCGGCGGACGCGGCGCTCAGCCGTCCTTAAGAGACGTGCTGAGACACGAAGGCTCTGATCTTGTCGATGTTCTCGCGCGAGAACGACTTCAGCAGGTAGAGTTCGTACCCCTCAAGCCGGAGCACCACGCGGTTTGCGCCCGCTAGCCGCTTGAGATCCGCGGAGGTCAGATCGTAGGAATGCGTCTCCCGGTGGCTGCAACGCTCGGGCCGCCTGATCCCTAGATCGCGGGCCACACCGCCCTGTATCCAACACACGACCTCTGCCGCGGTCTGGATTCCACGTCCAAGATCCAGACCTTTACCGTCGATCAGCAGAGTGACGTTCTTGACGCGCAGCCAGTCCGGTCCGCGACTTTCCATGCGCAGGGCGTAGCGCGCTTCGTCTCCCGCTTGGATCTTGGCCGCGTTCACGTACAGGTTGAACCCGCCAGCGCGGCCGATCTTGTTGCCCGACATATAGGTGATCGTCTGCTTGAGCTCGGGATCATACTTCTGCCGGATCGCGCCCGCACAGGCGCTCAGCGCCAGCACGGCGGCGATCAATGCCGCTAAGCCCGGCCTCCAGCTCAGCCGTCGTCCGTTTCTCACGTACAGTTCGGATCCACGACAACCCGTAACCCACCTGTGTCTACGCGTGGCGGGCCGCTCAGGTTCGCAACTAATAATCCGTCTGCCCTCCCCCATGAGCGTCTTCGTGTAGGTCGCGAACAGGTGCGGCCCGAACAGCATCGTCACCAGCATATCGACAAAGGTAGTCGCTACCGCCGGCCGAACGTAGCCGGGCGCCCGGTTCAGGAGACCGAGCCCGAAGCGGCGAGCACGACCTTGCCAAGGTTGCGACGTGCGTGGAGGTAATGGTGCGCTTCGACCGCGCCGCTTCGATCGAGCGGAAAGACGCGATCCACCACCGGTCGCAACTCGCCACGCACCACGCTCTGATAGATCTCCTCCAGGGCCGGTCCCAGCAGCGGCTCCTTGACCCCAAGGTGCAGCAGGTGCACGCCGAACACACCGATGTTCGGCTCGATCAGCCTGAGCGGATGGAAGCGCGGCGTGCGCAGCCAGGCGCGCGCCGCCTGGGGCCAGCTGCGTTTGCGCTTCGGCATCGCATCGCTCAGACCATAGAAGACCAGGCGGCCGAGCGGCGCCAGCAGTCGCCGGCAGGCGGCCGTCGCCCGACCGCCCACCGGATCGAGCGCCAGGTCGATCGCTCGCGGCCCCACGAGACGGCGCACATCCGCCTCCCAGTCGCCGCGCGAGTCGAAGCAGGCTTCAGCGCCGAGCTCGCCTTTGACGAACGTCCGCTTACGCTCGTCGCCCGCCGTGCCGACCACGCGGAGCCCTCGGCGGACCGCGAGCTGGACGGCCGCCGTCCCGACTCCACCGCCTGCCCCGAGGATGAGCACCGTCTCACCCGGGCGCGCGTGGGCCGCCTCGAACAGGCAGACCCAAGCGGTGAGAAAGACCACCGGGATCGCCGCCGCGTCGATCGAGCCCAGCGCGTCGGGACAGCGAAAGAGCTGTGCGCGCGGGACGATTATGTCGCGCGCGTAACCACCGTGGCGGAGGAGCGCCACAACGCGCTCGCCCTCCCGCCAGTCGCCGACCTCCCGACCGACCCGCACCACACGCCCGGCGACCTCGAAGCCCGGGCTGTAGGGGCGCGGCGGCACCGTGCCGTAGAGCCCGGCGCGCATCAGCAGGTCGGCGAAGTTCACGCCGGCGGCCTCGACCTCGACGTGGACTTCGCCCGCCCCCGGGTCGCGGAGCGCGAGCTCCCGCTCGACCAGGGCCTCCGGCGGCCCGAGCCGCTCGATCAGTATCGCACGCGTCATATCTTTTGCCCCGTCATGCCGCGCGAATGCGTGAGGTTCGTTGGGCAAGGTCGCGCATCGGCGCCGGGCCCGAAAGAGCGAAGCGCTCCGGGTCGCCGGCGGCCACCTTGACACGGAAAACCGGTCTGGCCTCTGTAGGGTAGCCGCTCGCTCCTCCCCCGACCCGTTTGGCCGCGGGAGCTCAACGTGAAAAGAGTCGTTCTCTTGCTCGTCGCGCTGCTCGGGCTCGCTCTCTTGGAACCGCGCAGCCGAGCCGCGATCCTCGACCGGGTCCCGGGGGCTGACGCGGTCCGCCAGCGCTCCGCGGTGCGTGCCTTGGAGCGAATCGTGCTGGAGGTGCAGAAAGCCGCGGCAGGGACAGGGGCGTACCCTCAGCCCGACGCGTTCAACGCTTGGCTGGCACGGCTCGACTTGAGCAGCCGGGACCCGTGGGGCGCTCAGTACTACCTCGAGCTGTTTGCCGATTCCTTCGTGGTCGGCTCGCCGGGCCCGGATGCCCGTCGGCACAGCGCCGACGACCTGCGTCGGGCCAGGCGCCGATCCGCCGCCGCGCCAGGCGCGCAGCCTGCGACATCGTTGGGCGTCAATGACCTGGCACCGCGACCGCCTTCCTCGGGAGGGCGCTGGTCGAGCAGAAGAAGCTCGCGTGTTGAGCGTGTGCGGCGTCGCTGGCTGGCATCACGCTGATCGAAACCGACCCCCGTGTGCCGGTCACCCCAGGCGCGGATCTGATCCG
>CAYFXF010000018.1:20363-27308 GCA_964347085.1 uncultured Gemmatimonadota bacterium
AGTCGCGCGCGATGCGCAAAGCCACTTCCCTGAACAAGCGCGAATGACACCGGCCGAGAACAGGCAGATCCGGGTCCGCCGGCCGCGCGCTAGAAGTAGTGGACGAGTGTCAGCGACAGATAGGTGTGCTGCCGACCTGCCTGCCACGGTTCGCGGGCGCGCCGGCCGATGAAACCGCCCGCCTCGAGAGCCAGCACGCTCGCCCCGCCGATGCGTCTCTTGACCTGAATCGAAGGTACCGTGTTCAAACTTCGCCGATCGAGGAAGACCCCGGCCCGAACTTCGCCATCCTGCATGAAGAGTCGCGCGCCGGCGAAGACATCGTCGCCGAACGACGTGGTCGCTTCGGTCCCGCGACTGTCGAACGCGTACTCTAAGAAGACGCTCAAGTAATCGGCGAAGGCGTACTCCGTGCCAGCTACGGCCGCGAGATACCGGCCGGTCTTCGGATCGAGGGTCACGGCCTCCAGCTTCCAGAGCCAGCTGCCGCTCGTCAGCTGCAGATCGACACCGAGCTGGGTCACGCGGTCGTAGTCCGGAACGAGGACGGGGCGACCCTCGGCGTCGTAGGCGGAGCTAAAGCGCGGCTCGCGGTTTCTGCCGCGGAAACCGGTGACGCCGACGTCCCAAGCGCCCAGGGTCCGCGACCAGCGCACCGCTCCATCCAGGCGCCAGTTCCCGCCTGGCTCCAGCTCGGCCAGCCGGGTTTCCACAGGAGCCGACGACCAGAGGACGCCGGCCCGCCCCGCGAAGCTCCGCTCCCTGAACACTGGCATCAGCAGGAGCTCGAGCGACCCCCACGAGCGCCGCGTCGCGATCGCGACCAGCGGTTGGCCCAGCTTCACGTAGCCCTGGCCGCCTACGATCGGATCGCGCTGATTCACGACGTCGACGAGGTGCACGGATTCCGCCACACCCCAGAAGAGCTCGCTCACGCCAACTCGAAGCTCCCAGCGCTCCCAGAGGTACGCCCAGCTCAGGTCCCTGAGATCAATGCGAGTCCGCGCGCCCGTCGGGTCCCAGCGCACGAAAGGCGCCACAAGCAGCGACTGGCGCCCCCGGTCCCAGCTGCGCCGATAGCTCCCGTAAAACGTGAGCGCCGCCTCCTGCGCGGAGAGGTCGCGCGCCCGGACTCGGTTACCGAACGCCTGGCCGCCCACGCTCACCTCCGCTCGCCACTGGGCTTCGAGCGGCAGCGGCCAGCAGATCAGAGCCAGGCCGATGGCCGAGACAGCCAACCGGCGAGCACGGGATCCGGCCTCGAACACGAAGCGCACGAACATTTCGCTCACCGCACCCGTGCCAAAGCACGGGGATCGAAGTCACGTTCTGTCAGCCCGCAGCCGAATTCGAAGTCGGTCCAGGTGAGCAGGCTCGTCCGTCCCGTCTGACGATTCGCCATGATCATCTGGCCCGCACGCCAGTACGCCCCCGCGTGTTGACGGTAATCCCGCAACTCGAGCGTCTTCAGCAGCTCGCCGCGCCGATCGTAGTAGTCGATGCGGAGCGGGTGATATTCGGCCTTGTCGAGCCAAACCACCTGACGGCTGTAGCCGGAGTTCCGGTACACCGGCCTCCGCTCGACCACGAAGGTCGCGCCGCCCGCGATCGTGTCGTCCTGCAGATAGCGGTACGTGAACTTCCCAACCTCCTGCGAGTTGATGTCTTCGTAGGCAAACTCGCTCCCCATGAACGAGCCGGACCGATCGCTGGCCGCGAGCCGCTTCACCCGCTTGAGGGCCGGCAGATAGAGCCACTGGTCATCCCCCTTTCCCCGCTGGCTGAATGTCAGTAGCACGGTGCCCGCGAGGTCGCGCGGGTTGTCGAACACGATCAGCGTCCGTGAACCGTGACCATCTAGCTCCAGACCGCGAATACGGATCTCGCGTCTACGCTCCTTACCGTCGCGGCTTCTCAGCACCATGGTCACATGCGCGCTGAAGTCGCCGTAGCCGCGGGCGCGCCGGTCGGCTTCCAACGCGATGGCGAGGCCCTGAGCTTCAGCTGTCTGCGCCGCGGCCGGCTGGGCGCCAGTCACTATGACCGTCGTTACCGCTAGCCCGAACGCCCACCGGCTCCTCGGCCAGACGCGCATCCTTACGCTCATCTCTTGAACCCTCCCTGATCCTCCCAGCCGGCCACGTCCGCTCCTTGCTGGGGTGCCAGGCCGCCGCGATGAGTGCCGGGAAGAGATACAGGTCGGCAGCGACCGCCGCGACCGCGCTGACCACAGTCATCAGGCCCACCAGAAACAGCACCTCGAAACGCGACGCCATCAGTAACGAGAACCCGGCGCTCACGACCACGGTCGTCATCACGATCGCCGGCCCCGTATCGCGGACGCTGCGCTCCAGCGCCGTCCTCAGGCTCCAGCCCGCTCCGATCACCTGGCGAAACCGCCCCAGCACGTGGATCGTGCTGTCGACCGCCAGGCCGAAGGCGATGGAGCAGACGAGGATCGTCGAGGGCTTAAGCGCGAACCCGGCAAGTTTCATCACCGCCAGCAGCGTCAACAGCGGGAAGAAGTTGGGGACCAGACCGACGAGCCCCTGCCGCAGCGAGCGGAACATGAAGCTCATGACGCCGCAGATCAGCAGGACGGCGATCAGCAAGCTCGGACCGAAGTTCTTGAGTACCTGGGCCGAATAGTTCTGGATCAGCTTCACCGTACCGGTGGAGTAGGCAACCCCAACCGGAAGCGGATGCTCGTCCAGGTAACGATCCACACGGGCGAGGAAGGGGAGCATGAGTCGCGATCCGGCATCCCGCACTGAGACGATCACCTGAGCCTCGCCTTCGAGCTCTCTGTACACGTCCTCGAAGACGGCGGCGTCGCCGAGCTCGGCCAGAAAGATGAGCTGGCTCGCCTCTTCCAGACTGGCCGGTAGGGTCGCCTCGTCGCGCGCCCCGTCGGTGGCCGCGCGCCGGAGCGGCCTGAGCAGATCGGGCAGGCCGAACGAGTTGACCACAACCGGCTCAGAGCCGACGAAGCGCTGAAAGTCTGCGATCCAGCGCAGGGCATCGGGGTGATGGAGCGGCCGCTCGTCCGTCTGGCGCAGGAAGAGGACGACTTGGTAAATCCCGAAGCCGTTCTCTTCGACCCAGATCAGGTCGCGCCTCACCGCCGCACTCTTCTTCAGATCGTCGATCAGATAGCTGTCGACCCGCAGCGAGAGCGCCAGGCCGAGGCCGACGAGTCCCGTCAACGCAAAGCCGATCGTTAGTTTCCACGAGGGCCGCAGCGCCAGCGCCGCCGCACGCCCGACCACCCTCGAAATCCAGCGCGCCTCCAGCCCACGGCTGTCCAGGCGCTCCCTTCGGTAGAGCGTGAGCAGCACCGGGAGCAGGGTCATGCTGAAGGCGTAGGTCAGGAAGATCGCCAGCGCGGTGAAGACGCCGAAGTCGATCACGATTCCGATTCGGGTCCCTACGAGGCTCAGAAACCCGATGGCCGTCGTCAGCGAGGTGTAGAAGCAGGGTGTGGCCAACTCCGCGAAGCTCGCGACGATCGCCCCGGCGTTATCCCCGCCTGAAGCCCGGAGCCCGCGGTAACGCGTTAGCAGGTGGACGATATCGCTCCCGCCCACCACCAAAACGATGATCGGGATGAACCCGGTCAGCACCGTGACCGTCTTCCCGGCGAGCCCGAGGCTCGCGACCGTGCAAAGTGCCGAAAGAACACGAACAGGACGAGCAGGAAGACCAGCACCCCGGCACCGACGAAGAGCCGCTGATCCTCGTCCAGCAGCTTGGGGATCCGCGAGCGGGTGATCGGAACCCCGCTGAGGACGAACTCCGTGCCGTCGGGCGCGAGCGCCTCGAGTCTGGCCTGCAGGGTCTCATCGATCTCACGTCGCCGACCGTCGTCACCCATGTCCTCCGGGCTCAAGGCGCCGTGGACCGCAAAGACGCTCTGCTCGGCGTTCCACAGGTAACCGCGGTAGAGGTAATCATGGCGATGCCAAGCGAGGACACGCCTCAGGTACGCGTCGTCCAGGCTGTCCTCCTCGACCAGCCGGTGGAGGCGTAGCCCGCTCTCTCCTTCCACCTCGCCGACCTCTACCACGTCGACGTTGCCGAACCAGACCACATCGCGGAGACCGGCCTCCGCGAAGAAGCGCGCCGCCTGCGCGAGGTCCCGGTAGACCGCGACTCCGGTCGGCCTCACGTCCTTCCAGAAGAGCGAGAGCTGCATGTCCTCCTTGGGAAAGCTTTGTTTGAAACGCTCATAGCGCTCGCGTTCCGCTCCCCAACCCGGGAAGAACTGCTCCATCGTGAAATCGAGCGGCACACGGCTCGCGCGCGCGGCCGCGACGCCGACGACCGCCGCAGCCGCCGCGAGAACCAGAAGCCGGTGTTTCACCAGCCAGCGGAAGTACCCGTCTCGATCTGCTCGCATCTCAGTGTCCTGTCCTCTCCACCGCCCCGTCGCCGGCGACGGCGGCGAAACCCAGCGCGGGTCACACCGATCTATGTTGGCGCCAGATCCTCAAGGCGGAGTCAAGCCGGGTCCGGGGCTCGGCGGGGGGGGTGGGGGTGGGGCGGTGGGCGTTGGGCGGTGGAGACGGCTCGAACGGGCCAGATGCAAAGAGGGCAGCCCTAAGCTGCCCTCTTCAATCCCCGGCTCAAAAAGTGGTGCGTCTAGCGACGAACTCCGATCTCGGCCAGCGGACTGAAGGACCCAACACGCTGTGATGATCGTCTGTAAACGGCAAGGCGATGCCGCCGGCCCCGGCCTTCCAACTAACCTCCGGGGCTCCTCCGCGCCGGCCGACAACTCACCCACTCGCGCGGCTCGCCGGTCTGCGGATCGATCGGCAGCACCGACCTCTCCCGCGGGACCCGCTCCGGATCTTCGGAGGCGGCGTAGGCGAGCATCGCCGCGAGCGTCGCGTTCCGCTTGAGATCGTCGAACACGATCTTGTCGTACGTGTCCCGGTTGGTGTGGTGCGTGTACTGCCGGTATTCGTCATAGGGCGACTGGAGGCGGAAGGCCGGCGCGCCGTAGCAGAGGAACGCCACGTGGTCACTGCCCTGGTTCTCCTGCGCGCCCGGGAACTCCAACCTGATAGGACCGCTGATCTCCGTGGGCACGAGCGCCATCCAGCGGCCGACGTGCTCGCCGGAGTAGAGCAGCCCCTGCCCCTCGATCCTCTCGACGCGCCAGGTGCCGTTGTCCTGGTTGAACAGGGCCTGCAGGCCGTCCAGCACCTCGGGGTGGTCCTCAGTGAAGGCACGCGAGCCGACCAGTCCCACCTCCTCCGCGCCCCAGTGGCCGACCAGTAGGGTGCGCCTGGGGTTCGGGTAGACTTCCTTCAGAATACGCATCGCCTCGAGCATGGTGATCGTGCCCGTACCGTTGTCGGTGGCGCCGGTGGCCGCATGCCACGAATCGAGGTGAGCGGAGAGCACGACGTACTCGTCCGGGAGCTCAGCGCCCTCGAGCTCGGCGATCACGTTGAACTGCGGCACGAGCCCCAGCTCCTCGGCACCGGCGTCGACCCGGAGCCGCGGGCGCTGGCCGCGCTCCGCCATGCGGTAGAGCATCCCATAGTCCTCACACGAGAGGTCGAGCGAGGGGATCTCGCGGGTCCAGCTGTCGGTGATCTTGTTCACGCCCCAGCCCCCGGACCAGTCGCTCGTAAGCACGCCGAGCGCGCCGGAGCCGTCAAGTAGTTCCTGGAACGCCTCGGGGCCGCCAAGCTCCTCGACGCGCCTCAAGTAGCCGAGCTGAGCCCTGGCCCGCCTGGCCCAGAACCGCTCCACCGTCTCGGGTCGGGCGTATCGCTCCAGCTCCTGCGGCGCTCGGCACATCCGCTCGGGCGGCGTGGCCAAGACCCACACCCCATCGAGGCGCGGCAGCCATTCCGCGGGCTTGCCCTGCGCGACCTCCGCCAGGGCGACCAGCTCGCCCTCCAGCGGCCCGTCGGTGCCCGGGCTCCAGGCCAGTAGCTCGGCCTCGAGCGTCTGCGGGCGCGGCGCGACAAGGTCGACGTGCAGGTAGCCCTGCCGCCAGCCGCGCCAGCTGCCGTGCGGCTCCTTACGGACCGTCACGCCCCAGCTCCGGTAGGTCTCGACCAGCCAGTCCTGCGCCGCGGCCAGCTCCGGCGAGCCGGCGAGCCGCGGCCCGATCGAGTCCATCAGCACCTGGGCCAGCGTCTCGGTCTGGGAGCTCTCCATCCCGACCTCCCAGATCCGGCGGATCACCGGATCGTCGGTCGGGAAAGTCTGAGCCGTCAAGGTGGCCCCGGCCGGTGCGTGTAGAAGACAGACGAGAGCGGCTCGCGTGGCCAGGGCAAAGGCGGCGTGGCTCCACCGATTCGGGCCTTCGACTCGTCGCCGCAGCATAGGGTGGCGCTCCATGTGTGACTCGCTAGGTCGATGGTTGTGACAGGTGACAGAGGATGGAGGTGATCGATTCGAGAGCCGCGCTAGCCGCTGGGTGCCGGCAATCAGGCCTCATCTTCCAAGCTGTACTTCTTGACCTTACGCCAGAGCGTGGTGCGGCTCATCCCCAGCTTCTCGGCGGCGCGGTGGCGGACCCCATCCGCCTCCTGGAGCGCCTGCAGGATGGTGCGCCGCTCGTCATCCTCCGTAGCGCTCTGACGGTAGCGCTCACCATTCCGATCGGCGGCGACATGTGAGCGGCGCACGGCCTCCGGCAGATGCTGGGCCTCGATCCGGCCACGCTCGGCGCGGATGGCCGCGCTCTCAACGGCGGCGAACAGTTCCCTCACGTTGCCGGGCCAATCGTAAGCGCGGAGCAGTCGCATGGCGAATGGCGAGACGCTGAAGCTCTCGCCTTCCGGGAAGCGCTCCCGTAGGCGGTCGACGGCGGCCTCGACGAGCAGGGCGATGTCGTTCCGCCGTTCGCGCAGGGGCGGCAGGTTGATCCGGAAGACGTTGAGGCGATAGAAGAGGTCCTCGCGAAACCGGCCCGCCGCC
>CAYFXF010000019.1:0-3605 GCA_964347085.1 uncultured Gemmatimonadota bacterium
GCAGCTCAGTGGTGGACTTGACCCGCTTTCGCGGACAGTGAACAGTTTGGGGTTCCCTGATAAGCTTCTGAGCCTTCCGGTCAGAAAAAGAGCGAGGCAGACACCGTAAGGCGGCCACGTCTGTCCGACACCAGGCTGACGCGAATCTGATCCAACGGGACGGTTTCCCAACGGTCGGTCCTAGCGGCCAACCCGATGAGCGCACCTATCCCGGTGCCCAAGACGGCACCGGTTGCGCCAAGCACGGCGGCGAAACCAGCCGGACTACCCTCCCCTACGTCATTGGTGCAGGGAGAGCCCGTCTCCCCCGCACAGGCTGCGAACCCAAGGGTCACCCCGACAACCACACCCACGCCAAGACCGATGAGCGCACCTTTGCCAGCATTCGACTTCTGTCCCCGACCCACTTCGAGCTTCGTCACATGAGCGATTGGCAAAGCCAACAACTCGTCGCGACCCTCGACGGTCAACGCGAGCGTGTCTGGCTTCAACGACTCTACGGTGCACACCATGCGCTTCTCGACGACAGCTGGTGCAGACACGCGGACCTTGTCGCCTGGCGCCACAAGCGGTTCCTCCTGCCCGAAGAGGTCGCCGAAGGTTGCTCCTGAGAGCACGAGTAAGATGGCGGCCATGCTTGGAGCGTTCATACTGCCCCCTCCTTCTTGTGCGGGTAAACGCTGTTGAGAAAGCCTATATGTTTTCTGAGAAAAGGACGCTGCGATGCTTTCGGCTGGATAGTGAGGAAGGACAGCCGCAAAGAAGGTTGAAGTGGCTGAAGCTGCCACGCTGAACACCTTGCAGTGGGGGTAACCGCACAGGCTCTTGGAAGCTCGACGGGTCGGCGAGTTGTGTGAGGTGCTGCCACGGCTGAATCTCCCGGGTGCCGACGGGATATACATCCACGTCCACTGGAGTATGCTCGCTGTTTTACCACCTGGTGGCACATTTGTGGCGCATATCGCCGTGGGAGCGCCCTTTCACGTTGTGGTTGCCGATGAACCCAAACTACACGACCAAGTAAGTTCGAGTACATTCGCGCACGAGCTAGTACATGCGTTGGGGTACCCGCATCACAAACCCGGTACCTTGATGGCTGGCATAAGAACATACACAACATAAAGTGGGTCTCTGGAGGACCAGACAAAGGGATACAGTGAGTTCAGACCGCTTGTCTACGTTAATCCTCAGATCACCTCCCATCTATCGATTGGCAAGATGAGGAAGGCCACCTACTTTGATCTTGCGTGATCTGTAATATGAGGGTGCGAGGTGCGTGCTCCGCCGACTGCAGGTGTCCGGGGCCGAGATATCCGCGACCATTCCGTCATTGAAGGAGGCACGACCATGTCTGGGAAGATCCTGCAGCTCAATTTCAAGTTTAACGTTGCAAGCGCCGAATACGAGGAGGCTGTATCTCCGCTCGCCGGCGAATTCGCGGCGGTCGCTGGGCTTCGGTGGAAGATCTGGCTCATGAACGATCAGGAAGCCGAAGCGGGCGGCCTCTATCTATTCGACGACGAGTCCTCCTTGCACGCGTTTCTCGAAGGGCCGCTCGCAGCTCAGGTCAAGAGTCACCCGGCCCTCAGCGATATGAGCGCGAAGCAGTTCGACGTGATGGAGGACTTAACCGCGATCACGCGCGGTCCTGTAGCGCTGAGTGCCGGTCGCTGAGGTTTAGCTGACCGCCCTCCGGGGCTTGCGCGGTGGCAGCAGATTCAGTAAGAACGGTTTTCCGTTTACTGATTGGATCCATTGGAGATCCAGGGGAGCAACAGACGGCTCATCGACGGCGGGGACATGCCCAGCTACAAGGTCTGTCGCCGCGGAAAGAACCTTGCCAATGCTGACTGACGACCGCTGTGCAACGATTGGGAGCCGCCTCTCGTCCGTGCTTGTGGTGATTGTGCTGGCGTTCTTCGCTGGCCCCGGGTGCGATGATGATGAAAGTGACGGCACAGGCCCCGAGGGGCCCTTTCGGCTAACGTTCAATCTGAATGCCAGCTTTCAGGATCCCCACGGAGGTCAACCGATTGCCATCGCTATGGTCCGTGCATCGGACGGGTCGGTAGTTGTCGAGGCGAACGGCGCCGTCTCGGCCACCCAAGACCCGTCCTTTACCTGGAGCACCGGCCCCGTAATGCAAGCCGGGACCACCTACGAGGTTCACTACTGGATCGACTCGAACTTCGGCGGCGGGACCTTAGGAGAATGCGATCCCAAGGCCATCGATCACCAGTGGAGCTCGGAGTTCGGGTCGGTGTCTAATGACATAACCTGGACGACCTCGCACGAGCCGGGCCTGACCGAGGACGTTTGCAGTACGTTCAGCTAGAGGTGCAGCTTCGCCGGCGTAGCGCCGTCCCCGGAGGAGCGGCGGGTCGATGAGCGGCGCAGCCGAATCTGTGAATCCGGCTGCCGCGTGAATGAAATTCAACGCGCTCCGCAGCTCTGAAGAGAGTGTCGAACACTCCGCTGTCACACCTCTTAGGAGCGGTGAGCGCGCTCAACTCTGGACCCCGATCGAGCTCTAGACGAGTTGTTGGTTCTTCCCACAGTCGCTGTCGAAGACTGCAACACCGGCTGATGCCAAGCGTGCCGCCGCTTGTGGCGTGATTCGGCATGACGGGCATTCTGTGCTGTAGGGTTTCTCGACAGTCGACACCCTCGCTTTTCGACAACCCGCGTCTCGCTCCGTCCTTATAACGCGTTTCCGAACTAGCCGTTACAGGAATTCGCAGACCGATCCGTCGATCTCGGCACCCTCATTGCCTTGGACCGACAAGGGCGGACGCTCTTCATGATCCGCGCAACCAACGGCTTGAGCGCCGGGGAGGATACCATGTTGGCCGTTCTTTTCGCAGTGATCGTTCTCTTGGCCATCACCATCTACTACGTAGCGGTCGAGCGGCCGAGGGAGAGGGCGGCGGCTGCCGTGGCGAAGCTGGCCGGGCCTGCCTCGCTGGAGCAGGCGATGGGTCTGATGCCGCCGGGCGTCTTTCTCCAGCCCACGTACACCTGGGGCCGGATCACGACCGACGGAGAGATCCTGCTGGGTGTGCATCCGCTGCTGCTGTCGCTCGTGGGCCGGTCCTTCCGGGTCGAGCTCCCCGAGGCCGGCACTCAGGTCCGAAAAGGCGAGCCGCTTCTCTGGATCGGAAAGGGAAATCGTCGGCTCGCTGTGCGCTCACCGCTGAGCGGGCGGATCCGTGAGGTTCAGGAGCTAGGGTACGGCGACGCGAGCTGGGAGCCTCTGCATCAGCGCGGCGGAGGTTGGCTGTGCCGCCTCGAGCCCGAGGGCGTGGAAGATGAGGTTCCGACCTGGATGATCGGCGATAGCGCGCTGGGCTGGACGCGCCACACTTGCAGTGCGATCCGCGATCATCTGCAGAGAGCCCGCGCTGAGCGTCATCTGGGGTTCGCCATGGCGGACGGCGGCGAGCTCCCCGTGGGGATCCTCGACGAGTTCGACGCGGCCGAATGGCGGGCCTTCCAGGACACCTTTCTGGGCAACTGAACGCCAGGGCGCGTAAGCACCGGCTGCGCGCCGCGCGCGCGCGAGCGACGGGAAGGTGAGCATGGACCGAAGAGATTGCCTGAAGACG
>CAYFXF010000019.1:3615-5126 GCA_964347085.1 uncultured Gemmatimonadota bacterium
TTCCAGGACACCTTTCTGGGCAACTGAACGCCAGGGCTCGTAAGCACCGGCTGCGCGCCGGTGCGCGCGCCGCGTGCGCGCGTAGCGACAGGAAGGTGAGCATGGACCGAAGAGATTGCCTGAAGACGATATGTGTGGCCGCGGGCTCATCGCTGGTCGGCAAGAACCTGATGGCTCGGGAGCATGAGCCCCAGCGCGGCGCCGTCGAGGCGATGGCTGTGCTCGTCGATACGACGAAGTGCCTGGGATGCCGGCTGTGCGAGCAGGCCTGCGCCGAGGCGAACGATCTGCCCGATCCACCCCCGGTCGAGCCGGGGGAGGAGCGGCGCCTCTCTCCAACACAATTGACCGTGGTCACTCGCCATGAGACTGAGAAGGGACCGGTCACCGTCAAGCGGCAGTGTATGCATTGTCTGCAGCCGGCATGCGAGTCGGCTTGCTTGACCAACGCCATGCACAAGACGCCCGAAGGCCCCGTCATCTGGCGCGGCGACAAGTGCATGGGCTGCCGCTTCTGCATGATCTCGTGCCCTTTCGACGTCCCCAGGTTCGAGTACGACAGCGCCAACCCGAGGATACGGAAGTGCGTCATGTGCTGGGAGCGATTGGCGGAGGGCGAGCTGCCGGCCTGCGTGCAGAGCTGCCCGGCCCAGGCACTCAAGTTCGGTCGTCGCGCGGAGATCCTCGAGGAGGCCTGGCAGCGCATCTACGCCGAGCCCGATAAGTACGTGCACCACGTGTACGGCGAGCGCGAGGCCGGCGGGACCTCGTTCCTCTATCTGTCCAAGGTCCCATTCGAGCAGCTCGGCTTCCCGACCCACGTGGACGAGACGCCGTACCCGGTGTTCACCCGGGAATTCCTCTACGCCGTTCCCGTGGTGCTGACCCTGGTTCCACCCCTGCTGTTGGCGCTGGCGAAGTCGCGAGAGGACGCGGGCAGCGACGAAAGTGCGGCGCTCCAGGCGGAGGGTGAGGGTTGACGCTGAAAGTGACAAGCATCGCTCGAAGCAGCGTCGCAAGCGAGATCAGGCGCTTCGCCGGGTTCATGCTCGGCGAGTTGAGGCCTAAGGGCAAGATCCTGACTCCGTTCAACGTGATCAGCGCCCTCATCCTCCTCTGCGCCGTCGTTCTGCTGACGATTCGATACATCCGGGGCCTGGGCTCGATCACCAACCTGTCGCAGGACGTCCCCTGGGGCCTCTGGAAAGGTTTCAACGTCATCACCGGCGTGGCGTTCGCCGGAGGCGCTTACGTCGTCACCTTCATGGTCTACATCCTCGGGATGAAGAGGTACCATCCCATCGTGCGGGTGACGGTCTTGAACGGGTTCCTCGCCTACGTCTTCTACGCCGGCGCCCTTCTGCTCGACCTGGGGCGGCCGTGGAACGTCATCAATCCGATCATCGGTAACTCGTTCGGGGTCAGCTCGGTCCTTTTCCTCGTCGCGTGGCACTTCTTGCTCTACATGCTTGCCGAGCTGCTTGAGTTTTCTCCGGCGGTCGCCGAATGGC
>CAYFXF010000019.1:5217-17288 GCA_964347085.1 uncultured Gemmatimonadota bacterium
GGATCACATTGTCGATGCTGCATCAATCGGGTCTCGGCGCGCTGTATCTAATGGCCGTCGACAAAGTGCATCCCCTCTGGTATTCGGAGTTCATTCCGATCCTCTTCTTGGTCTCGAGCGTGTTCGCCGGCCTTTCGATGGTCATCTTCGAGGGCACGATTACACGCAAGGTGTTCCATCACCGGCTCGGTGTCGCCCTGAAGGCTTCGCACGATGACGTCATCATCAGTCTAGCGAGGATCTGCGCCGGCGCGATGTTCGTCTATCTGTTTCTGCAATTGCTCGTCTTCGTACATGGCCAGCGATGGGTCCACCTCGGCACCGGCTGGGGCGCCTGGTACCTGCTCGAGATCGTCGGTTTCACCGCCCTGCCGGCTGCGCTCTTCGTCGTTGGCCACCGGCATCGCAACCTGAGGGTGACGCGGGCCGCGGCAGTGGGGACACTGATCGGAATCGTCTTGAACCGGCTCAACGTGTCGGTGATTGCCTTCAAATGGTACGCCGCCGTCCACTACGTCCCGACCTGGATGGAGATCGTCGTGACGCTGGCCGTGATCAGCGCCGAGATCTGGGTGTTCCGCTGGGTGGTCAACCGGATGCCGGTGCTGGCGACGATCGAAGAGGAGCGGAGGCGCGCTTTGCGCGTCATCGAGGCCGATGCGGGAATCGCCGCGTGACGGGAGTGGCAAGATGCAAGGACTGAGCGGCAGTGACATTTTCGCAACGAAGGGTATCGAGTACCTGATCGTGATCGGCTACCTGTTCTTGCTGATCGCCTTCTGGCGGCTGCTCAGACGGCCGCAGGTCGGCTCGCCAGCTGCCGCAGTCGGGCGCGCCGCGCGGCGCTCTCTCGCTGCCCCGTTCCGCGTGCGGGACGGCGTCTACTACCATCAGGGCCACAGCTGGGCGATGCCTGAAGGCCGCGACGTGGTGCGGATCGGGATGGACGACTTCGCGATGCGGCTGCTGGGTCGGCCGGGCGCGGTCGAGCTGCCGGCCGTCGGCACGAACCTGAGGCAGGGTGAGCGCGGCTGGTCACTCGCGGTGGGCTCGAAAACCCTCGCTGTCCTTTCGCCGGTGGACGGCGAGATCATCGCCGTCAACGACGACGTCCGACGCTCGCCCGGCCTGCTTTCGGACGAGCCCTACGAGCGGGGTTGGCTGATGAGGGTCAGGGTCGGGAATTGCCGCGCCGTCGGCAAGAACCTGTTGAGCGGCGGTTTGGCACGTGCCTGGATGAACGCGACGCTGGAGAAGCTACGCGAATCGCCCGCCGGCGAGCTCGGCATCGTTATGCCCGACGGCGGGATCCCGATCGACGGTTTCGCGCAGGTCTTGGGAGGCGAGAGGTGGGATGAGTGGGCGCGCGAGTACCTGTTGATCGACGACGGAAAGCAGACGTGAGTGGCCATGTCGGGAGGCGGCCATGGCGGAGAGAACCGGTGTTACGATCGGCGAGCTGCCCTGCATCTGGGTGCTGGCTGGAGTGCTGAGCTACCGGCTCTGTGACCGCAATTATGAGTGTGAGAGTTGCGATCTGTATCGCGCCCTGAGGGGAGGCGACCATGGCCAGGGCGTTGAAACCGAAGCGCGCCCGCCAGCGAATGCCTCTAGTGCCTCCGAGCGCGATATGGAGGAGCTGGTCAGCTCCTACGTCTGCCGGCTGACGCAAGGGTGCGTGCTCCATCTCGACTGTCCGTATTGCCGCAGCCACTTCTGGCTGAGGCGCACAGCCGGTGACCGCGTTCTCGTCGGACTGGATGGTCACCTGCTCCGGCTGCTCTATCCGATAGATGATATCACCCTGCCGCACGTCGGCGTCTCGCTGGGGAGAGATGCGCCGTGTGGCTGGATCACGCACGGTCAGGTGACCGTTCCACTCGACTCGCCGATCGCCGGCAAGGTCGAAGCGGTTAACGATTGGTACATCGAAACTCTGATCGGTGACAGCGCTTTCGCCGCAGTTGACGAGTGGATGCTGTGTCTCGAAGCTCGAGAGGACATCGATTCGCTCGCGGACCTCTATCGGGGAGAGCAAACGCTGGTTTGGTATCTCAGCAAGGTGCAGCTCATAAAACGGTACCTGCGCGAAGCGCTGTCGGAGGCTGGAAACAGCGTGGGCGTCACGCTGAGCGATGGAGGTGAGCCGAACCTCAACATGGAGCAGGTGCTGGGACGCGAACGATTCAAAGACCTTGTGAATGATCTATTTCGCATGCAGATTTAGAGCGTGGCCCCAGCCACCATCTTCCAGGGGTGATGGGCTGCGGTCATGATCTCCCGTATCACGCCTCTGACTTCTACCCTCAGCTTCAAGCTGTTTTGGCTGCTTTTTCTAGCGGTCGTGCTGATGTTCGCGATCTACGTCACCGTGTCCGGTCGGTATCAGCAGCGCATCATGGAGGATCAAGTGCGGTTGGGCGCGGCCCGCCACGGCGACCTCATCACCCAGGGGCTGTTCGCGAGCATGCTGCGGGGCGAGCCCGAGCACAGCTATCGGGAGATCGCTCAGGTTGGGGCCGAGCCGGGGATCGAAATCGTCCGCATCTATAACAAGGAGGGGGTCGTCAGGGTCTCCAGCCACGAGTCGGAAACCGGGACGACACTGGCCGTCGATGCCGTCCAGTGCGAGATCTGTCACACGTCTGAACTGCCGCTGAGCTCCGCGCCCGACGAGGTACGCTCGCGCATCTTCACGGGCCCGGCTGACTACCGCATCCTCGAAGTCCTGATTCCCGTCCGCAACGACGAGAGCTGTTCGAACGCGGCCTGTCACGCCCACAGCGCGGATCAACGCTTGCTCGGAATTCTCGCGGTCCAGATGTCGATGCAGGAAACCGATCGCAGCCTGCACGCGGCACGGCGGTACGCGGCCATACTCGCCGTCGTCGTCATCCTCGTCATCATGCTGGCCAAAGCCGGGATCGTTTACCGGGCGGTACACCTGCCGACGCAGGCGCTTCGGCGCGGGACCGAAGCGCTGGCAAGTGGTGACCTGGACGTGAAGATCGACCTGGATCGTTCTGACGAGCTGGGCACGCTGGCGGCATCATTCAACGAGATGGCGCGCAACCTGGCGACGGCCGACGCAGAGCTTCGCCAGTGGTCGCGGACACTCGAGGAGCGTGTGCAGAAGAAGACGGACGAGCTCGAGCATATCCACCGGCAGATCACCCAGGTCGAAAAGGCGGCATCGCTGGGAAAGATGGCGGCCACCGTCGCGCACGAGCTCAACAACCCGCTTTCCGGAATTCTCACCTACGCGAAGCTGGCGGACCGAAAACTACGTCGGCTGCTGCCGCCCAGCGATGATCGCCGGGCCCTTCTCGATAGCCTGGAACTCATTCGCTCTGAATCCCTCCGCTGTGGCGTCATCGTACGCGGTTTGCTGGCCTACGCCCGGGAAGGCACTTCCGAACTACAGCGCGCAAGACTCAACGAGCTCGTGGAACGGGCTCTGAAGCTGATCGCCCACCACGTCGAGCTCAGGGGAATCGAGCGGGAACAGATACTCGAACTGGAAGACGATGGCATCATCTGCGACCCCGACCAGATCGTGCAGGCTCTGATCGCCCTGCTGATCAACGCTGTCCAAGCCATGCCGGATGGCGGCCGGCTCACGGTGCGAACATCGCCGGACCAAGGCGCCCTGTTGACGAGAGTGTGCTTCAGCGTCAGCGACACGGGCGTCGGAATCCCTCCGGACGTGAAGGAGCAAATATTCGACCCGTTCTTCAGCACCAAGGACGATACGAAGGGAGTCGGGCTGGGTTTGGCCGTCGTCTACGGGATCGTTCAGCGGCACCAGGGGAGGATCACGGTGGAGTCGGAGCCCGGGAAAGGCACCACGTTCACGGTCGTAATCCCGCGCGACCCCGAGAAGGCGGCAAGAGACCCGCGGACGAGGATGACAGCAGATGCCCAGGCAGATTAGCAAGCGAAAGATCCTAATCGTCGATGACGAACAGTCGGTGAGGGACTCGCTTCGAGAGTGGTTCATCGAGGACGGCTTCGCCGTGGAGACGGCGGAGGACGGAAGCGATGCGCTGGGGAAGATGGACGCCGGTCCGTACGACATCATCGTGATCGACCTGAAGATGCCGGGGATGGATGGCATTACGCTTCAGAAGCGCGTGAAAGCGATCGATGAAGAGGCGGCGATCGTCATCCTTACCGCCTACGCTTCGGTCGAGACGGCCGTCGAGGCGTTGAAGGCAGGCGCCTACGACTACGTCACGAAGCCCATAGACCCGGACGATCTGTCGAATCTCGTGCGCAATATCCTGCGGCAGAAGGAGCTTTCGGAAGAGAACGTCAGGCTGAGATCGAAGGTGTCGGAGTTGAGCCCGGCGACGCCGATCATCGGCGAGAGCTCCGAGATGAAGAGGGTGTTGGAGCTGATTCAAACCGTAGCGGAAACCGACTCCACGGTCGTGATCCTTGGCGAGAGCGGTACCGGCAAGGAGCTCATCGCGCGAGCGATTCATTCCCAAAGCAAGCGGCGCTACTTCCCAATAGTCACGGTGAATTCCGGCGCGATCCCCGAGACCCTGATCGAGAGCGAGCTATTCGGCCACGAGAAAGGCGCCTTCACCGGTGCGCAGTATCGGCGAAAAGGGAAGATCGAACTGGCCGATGGCGGAACACTCTTCCTCGACGAGATCGGTGATATCTCGCCCAAGATGCAGATCGACCTGTTGCGGGTTATCGAGATGAAGCGCTTCACACGACTGGGCGGCAGCCAGGAGGTCAAGTCCGATTTTCGCCTCGTGTGCGCGACGAACAGGAACCTGGAGCAGCTGGTTCAGGAGGGGGCGTTCCGAGAGGATCTCTATTACCGCATTAACGTCTTCACGATCCACGTGCCACCGCTTCGAGAACGGCGTGGGGACATCCTGCCGCTCGCCAGGCACTTCATCGACAAGTACGCGCGCGCGATGGGGAAGTCGGTCAGGCGCATTACTCCCGAAGCGGAGCGACTGCTGATCTCCTATCGCTGGCCGGGCAACGTGCGCGAGCTGGAGAACGCCATCGAACGTGCTTTGGTCGTGGGCAAGGGAGAGGTGATCACTCCCGTCGACCTGCCGCTGCGCGCCCAGGAGGAATCGAACGAATCAGGCGGCGCATCGCTGACCGCGGTGGAAAGGACTCACATCGAGCGCGTTCTCAAGGAACTGGACGGCAACGTATCTCGCGCGGCCAAGGCGCTGGGTATCGACCGGGGCACGCTCTACAACAAGATGAAGAAGTATGGAATCGGGCGGCAGCCGTGACGGGTACCATCTACCTCGGTTTTCTGGACGGCTACTGGCCGCGCTGGGCCGAGCGTCTGGGCCCACCGGTGGCGAAGGTCTTTGCGCAACGCGTCGAAGTACTCCGTATCGACCTCGAGCTTGATGCTTATTTCGCACCCGAGCGGCAGCAGTATCATGCGACTCTGATCCTTGCCCGACTCTTGCGAAACCTGCCGGAAGCCGGCTCACACATCGTCGGCGTCACAGCTGTCGATCTTTTCATCCCCGTGCTCACCTTCGTCTTCGGGCAGTCCCAGCTGGACGGCGCCGGAGCCGTGGTTTCGACCTACAGGTTGCAGAATGAGTTCTACGGGCTCCCGAGCAACGATGAACTACTGTTCGAGCGAGCGGTCAAAGAGGTGATCCATGAGTTGGGGCACGCCTTCGGCCTGGTGCACTGTCCTGACTATCTGTGCGTGATGAGCGCCGCCACCTACGTCGAGGATGTGGATCTGAAGCAGGCCGAGCTCTGTCGCGAGTGCCGGACACAGCTGCTCGAGCCCCGCAGGAGTGAGGCCGGGGCAGGGTACCGCCAAACGTGATAAGGACTGTGGCCACTCGGACTGCCAATCGGTACGCTGCCCAGGACGCCTTAGCAGTAAGCGACCAGCAGCATGCCTAAGGCAAAGAGAATCAGCGCTACCGCTGTGTACTTGAGGTATACGTTGAACACTCCCCGTAGCACGAGCCAGTGACGGAAACGAAACTCAAAACCCTCCAGCGAGAGGCCAAGAACCTGTCGCATGGCCGTCGGGTAGGCGACCCCTTGCTTCAACTCGGTCAGGATACGCTCAACCGCCCCAAAACCATACCGCTCTACGATATACAGCACGCCCAGATAGGCCATCGCATACTGGTTGTGCCAGGTGGCGCGGCTCCGGGAGATGTTCCTGTACCAACGCTCTCGCGTCGAGACATCCGCGAACCGCGGCAATTTACCGGATATAAGCGCCTGCAACGCGCGCTTGTAACGCCGAACGAGAAACCGTTGTTCAAAAGTCGACAGCCTCTCCGTCAGCGCCTGTTGGGCCACAAAGGCGGTGACACCCTCCTCGAGCCAGGTGGCCGAGCGTGCCGGCCGGGTGCCGAAGCGCTCCTCGATCACTCCGTGGACGTACTCGTCCACGAGCGCATGCCAGAGGAAATCGCCCCATCTGGCGGCTCTTTCATGTATGTGGAGCGTGCCGTGCGTGCACGCCGAAATCCCCACACGCAATATGGCGTTGACCTCCCATGGCTTATAGCCCAGCACCTGCCTGAGCCCCTCGGCCATCTCCGAGTCGCTGCCGTAGATATAGGTGTTGACCCTGCCCGCCATCTGGCCGAAAGACTCGCCGACCGCGGCGTGGGCATAATCCACTACTTCCGCTACCCGCTGGGCGAGATCTTCGTGTTCGGAGTGGAAATGTATGATGGCGGTCGCGGTTTCCAGGGTGCGCTCGAAGGACGAGACGACTCCCGCGCCTTCCGAGGCTGGAAAGCCGCTCATACCTGAATCATTTCCCTCGCCGTGCATCGCCGGGTCGCCCGATTGCTCTTCCACGGAATACCGAGATGCCGCCAGCGCCCGGGCGCCAGAGCTCCTTCGGTCTGGCACAGCAGAACCCAGCGTGGAACGCCGGCCCTGCGGAGCGGACTGGGATAGCTGGCAGCGCAGCACGGGAGAGGCCCCTGGGAGTGGGCGTGGTTACCTGGGCGTCCTCAGCCTCCCGCGCGGGTCCATTATGCCGCGCTGATCGGGTGAGAGCAACGCCACTAAGCCCGCTCTTCACATCGCATTATCCCCGGTCTGCCCCCGGCCGACTTAAACGCTATGGACACTAAGTCGCTGTATCTGCCGTGAGCCAACCTCGCCCTGACCGGGTTGCCCCGAGCCCGAGGCGCACCCTATACTGCGCGCCAATCAGAAATCTTGGGTCGGTAGTCCCAGTCCACCCACAACCTCAAGCGGGAGGTAGGCATGAAGAAACTCTTCATCCTGGCATCGGTTCTCGTGCTCTTTGTCGGCGCGCCCCAGCTCGCGTCCGCACAGGAGGGCGAGACCTGGATCACCCAGCCGACGGTCTACAACGTCACGCTGATCAAGATTTACCCCAACATGCAGGAGCAGTACCTGAACAACCTCAAGCGGACCTGGGCGACGGCGATGGATGAGGTGAAGAAGGAAGGACTAATCACCGATTACATGATCCTCGCCAGCGTCACGCCCAACGATGGGGGCTACAACCTGCTCCTGCTTACCGAGCACCCGAACCTCGCCTCGCTCGATGCGTCCGACGAGTGGCGCGCCAAGAACGACCGGATTCAGGAGCGCGTCGAGGCGATCATCAGCGAGCAGGAGACGGATCGGATCACCGCGACCGTCTACCCGAACGTGCGCGAGATCCTGAGTCAGAAGCTCTTGCGCGAGGTCAAGTTCATGAACTAGGGCGACGCGCGGCCACCGGGGCGAGGGCAGCTTCGTGTGCAGCCGTCGCCCCGGGGTCTCGCCGCCCGGCGGTTGAGCCGAGTCGCCCGGGCGGTGGAACTGCCGGCCCTGGCCGGTGTATCGCCCTCCTCCGGCCCCTCCGGGCCCCCTCCGGCCTCTCCTTCCAAACATTCCCCCGCGTTAGGCCAATCCTCAGCGGCGCAAGACACGCGCGGGAGGCGACGCTCTGTGAATCGACCCCTCGTAACTCAGATCCTGGTGGCCGTGGCACTCCTTAACGCCGTGACCTGCCTTCAGGCGCAGGACGAGGCCAGGGCGAGGCTGGCTGGCTTGCCGGGTGTGGCGGTCGCCGTCGAGGAGCTGGACGAAGAGACGAAGCGGGCCGGCTTGAGCGAGGCATCTTTGCGTACGATGGTGGAGTCGCAGCTGCGTAAGTCGGGGATCCGGGTGTTGTACCGGGACGAGTGGCTGGCGACGCCCGGAAGGCCGGCCGTCTACGTCATCGCGTCGGCGCTCCCTGTCGGCGATGCACATGCGTACAGCGTAGAGTTTGCCTTGTACGAGGTGGTCCGGCCGGTGCGTGACGTGGGCATCGCCGCTCCCGCTGTCACCTGGAACACCGGGCGGCACGGGTTGACGCCCTGGTTGCCGGAGGAGGTGCGCGGTACGGTCGAGGCGATGGTCGAGGACTTCGCTAGCGCGGTCCTGGCCGAGAACCCGAAGGGTTGACCCCCGGCGGGGATACTCGCCAGCTGTGGGGCGGGTTGAGCAGCCGCCGCGGAGGCTCGGCCCACCTTTCCCTCCCTTCCGTCAACTGGACGGACCTTCCCAAGTAGATAGATGGTGACTTCGCGCCGCGGTTCGTTCCCGCCCCGCGGCCGCCGCCGCCGTTGCTACATGCGGCCCGCGAGCCGTCCAAAAGGCCCCAGGTTGGGGTAACCCCGAGACATCGGCTGCCGCGGGGGGTCAACGGCCCTGGGAAGCACGGGCTGGGCCGCCCGGAGCGGGGCGGGCACGGGGGAAGCAGCGAACGTGCATAGTTCTTGCACCAGTGCTATGCTTACTGTTGATGGCAGAGAGCCGAGCGAGAGGTGAGGAGGTTTTTCAATGAGACGCCGTATGCAGCTCGTCGGCGCGCTGGTCTTGGGCGGGTTCGTGGCCGCCGCCTGTAGTGAGGGACCGATCCAGCCGCCGGCCACCGACATCACCGCACGCGCCAGCGCCCAGCAGGATGACGCGGGTCCGCCCTCGGGGAACGGCGTGCAGCCGGAGCTGGTGGAGGGCGAAGCCGCCTGCACCGATCTGGGCTACGATTTCGGCTTCCGACCGGACGTCGATCCGCTGGAGAGCGGCACCTACACGTTCCCGGACGAGGTGAACACGGTCGAGATCGAGACGGACCTCGACACACTCGATTGGACGGCGAGCTTCGGCATCGACGCCGTGATCGTCCAGGGCGGTGAGGACTCGAACCTGTTCGCTTACGATCCGCCCGCCGAAGCTCTGGCGGATACCAAGCTCCACGCGCCGGTCGATCCAGACACTGAAGGCGAGTTCTTCGAGATCGCCTACGTCGAGTTCTGCTACGACTACGAGGTCGAGGTCAGCAAGGACGCGAGCACCTCGTTCACGCGAGCTTACGAGTGGGCGATCGAGAAGTCGGCGGATCAGGCGGACCTCACGCTCGCGCCCGGCGACAAGCTGGCGGTCAGCTACACGGTGACGGCGAGCGTAGGCGGCGTCAGCGACAGCGATTGGGCGGTCGCCGGCACGATCACGGTCGTCAACCCGACGCCGTTCGACGCCACAATCGAGAGCGTCGTCGACGTCGTGTCGCCGGACCTCACGACGGATGTCGACTGCGGCGAGGTCGAGTTCCCGTACACGCTCGAGGCGGGCGCGACGCTCAGCTGCGCCTACGGCGCCGACCTGCCGGACGGTACGGAGCGCACGAACACGGCGACGGTCGAGACGAGCGGCGACGTGAAGGGCGGTGAGGCCATAGCCGATGTCGTGTTCGGCGACCCGAGCGACGAGATCGACGCGTGCGTCGAGTTGAGCGACAGTTACGCGGGCGCGCTCGGCTCGGGCTGCGCGGCCGACGCACCGATCGAACTGGGCTACAGCCTGTCGGTCGGGCAGAACCCGGACGCCGACATCTTCCTGGCCTGCGGCACGCACGAGATCCCGAACACGGCATCGTTCGTGACGAACGACAACCAGTTGAGCGGCGCGTCGGACTGGACGGTGTTGCTTACGATACCGTGCGACGAGGGGTGCACGCGGAGCCAGGGCTACTGGAAGACGCATTCGCTGGCTGGGCCGGCGCCCTACGACGCGGCCTGGGACGACCGGGAAGGCGGTGAGGCCGGTTTCCTCGGCACCGGGCTCAGCTACCACACGGTCATGTGGATGGAGCCGCGGCTGGGTAACGCGTACCTCATCCTGGTCGACCAGTACATCGGGGCCGAGCTGAACGTGCTGAACGGCGCGTCGTTGCCGCAGGAGGCCTTCGATGCCTGGGATGAGGCGCGCGACCTGCTGACGGCCTACGAAGCGGAGCTCTCTATCCCCAAGGGTGAGCCGGACCGCGATCGGGCGCTCGAGCTGAAGGGCCTGCTCGAGGACTACAACACCGGCTATATGGGCCCGGGTTACTGCTCCGAGTAGGCACGGGATCGCTTCGATCAGGCTTCATCCGCCAGGAGGGCGACGGGCTAGGTCCCGTCGCCCTCGCTATTTGGGCGTCGGGCGGCCCCGGTTCGGGCGATAGCGCGCCGGCGCGGTTAGCGCGAAAAACTCTGGCCGTCCACCCGTGCGGGGTGCATATTGGAAAGAAGCAGCCCCAATCGCCTCTTCATGAGCGAGTGGACGCACGATGAGGGAGAGGTGAACCATGAGACGCAAGGCTGTGAAGGCTCGGATCAACGGGTTGGCGAGGCGGCGTGCCTCGCGGCGCGCCAGGCAGCGGGCGCTCTGGCTCGGAACGGCGATCGCCGGGACGGCCGCAACGGTGGGTGGGGTCGCCGTCTCGCGGCGTGCTGCCCGGCGGCCGACGATCAAGCGAAGAGCGGAAAGAGCGCTCAAGCGGGTCAACAGGGTCAAACCGCTGCTGCGGACCATCGCCCACTAGGCGGGCGGCGGCCCGTTAACCCGAGGGGGGCGGCTCCAGCCGGAGCCTCCCCCCCTCTCATCGCGCTTTCGTTCCTAACCGCTCAGCCTGCCCCAAAGGGGCTGGGCACGCTCCGCGCTGCGAGACTTCAGCCGTTCATGTAGAAGCGCAGCTGGGCCAGCTTCAACCCCTTGTTGTCGTAGTTCCAGTAATAGTCCTCGAGCGCATCGTCGAACAGCGGATAGCGCTCCGTGACTCCGTCGCCGTCGAGATCGACGTAGACGTAGAGCAGCGACCTGCTAGCGTCCCTGAAACTCGATTTCCCCTTGTCACGAATGAGGATCAGGTTCTCGGACGAGCAGTACTCGACGGGGTTATCGGGGTCGGTCATATCGGTGGCGCACGGCGTGGTCATCGAGCTGCCGCCCGGCTTCCCGAGCGCGCGGGCCCAGACGCTGTACTCGGTCACGCCGTCGTTGTCCGGGTCGGGTGCCGGAAGCTGAAGCGACGCCTTCCCGTCGGTGCCGTTGGCGTCGAGCACCTGAAAGCTCTCGCCTTCCGGAGCTTTCTGAAGATCGATCCGCGACTTGCCTTCGAGCCGCACGAAGATCCGGTGGCCGTTGTCACCGTCCATGTCGGCCGACTTCTCCCGCGGCACGCCGATGATGTTCAGGTTGTAGTGCGCGCCGTTTGGCGCGCCGTGCCCGCGGGCGAACTGGATCGTGTCCACCAGGGGTTCGGTCGGGCTGTCACAGGACAGCACCGCCGCGACGCCGAGCGCGACGGCCGTGGTTGCCGCCAGTCGTCGAATGTTTCTCATGCTCCGTACCTCCGTCATTGACGTTGGCGCACGGCTCGGTGACTGACGAGTCACGGGTGCCGGCGCGGCGGGAGAGCCTTGGGGGCGAACGAGCGCTGAAGGCGGAAGAGGTTATTACCGGAGGGAGAGCCGCTCGGCCGAACTCAAGAGGGTGCAGAGACTGTGCCCTTGCGCGCTGCGGCGGCTCGAACTAGAGGCGTGAGCGTCGCTTGGCTCACCTCGGGCTCGCGAGCCGATGTAAGGAAACTTCCGAACCTGCGGGCGTGCCAAGCTGCGAAAGTTGCAGCTTCAGTCAACATCTAGCCAAGGCAGTATGACCGAAAACCCGCCGGCTCGACTGCGCCCGGCCCGTTGGCCGAGACCGTCTTCTCGCCCCGCAGGTAGCGGCCGGTGAGCGACCGCTTCGAGCGGAGCAGC
>CAYFXF010000019.1:17298-27122 GCA_964347085.1 uncultured Gemmatimonadota bacterium
ATCAAGGCTTCAGACCGTTTGAACGTCTTTGTGGCCGCATCCAACCGGGCTTGGTAGGTTCCAGAAACAGAGAAGCAGAGACATGATGTGCCATCTCAGCTGCGCCCGGCGCGGACGTCGGCCGCTCCGCCAGCGCCAGCGCCAGAGATGTCCGGTCACCAGCATCATCACCAGCGGTGGCCCAACTCTCAGAATCATCGTGCGTGCTCCCTTCTTAGCGTGACGCCTTCAACGTGAGCGGTGGGGGTCAAGCCGAGGTCAAGCGTGTCCGGCCATCGCTGGTGTGACTTTGCTTCGGGTTGGGTTCGATCCCATTATGGGACCTGCCAAAGAGTAGCAGGCGGTAGAGAGTGATGGCCGGTGAGCGACGGGAGAGGCTTAAGGGGCGCGGATTCGTCTACCCGACTCTGTTGATCCTGTCCGCCGCGTGCCTGGGGTCCGACTGCCACTGGCAGCTGAGCCTCAACAGCCCTGAAGGCCGATCGACACTGCTGATCCGCGTCACGACGAGCGGCGCGGAGATCGACCCAGACGGCTACCTGGCCGTGGTGCGCGGGTCGGGGCGCCGCGAGTTGGGATCGCGCGTGTTGCCGGCCAACGGTCGAGTCGAGCTCGAGCTTCGGGCGACGACCGGCGACTGTACGGTCGAGCTCACCGATCTCGCGCCCAACTGCGTCGTAGGGGCGGACAACCCGCAGTCGGTCCGGGTCGTGCCGGGTCAGGAGGCTGAAGTGAAGTTCGACGTGACCTGCAGGACCGGGGGGTCGTGAGTGCGTGCGCCTGCGCTAATCGTCCCGCAAGGATGCTTGGATGCCTGAAGCGCGAGCCGCGTTGAACGTCGCAAAGCCGCCACCACCGGTCTTCTATCGCTGGGTCGTGCTCTTCTTCGTCAGCCTGGCGATGTTCGGCAACTACTACGTCTACGACTCGATCGCGCCGCTCGCCGACGTGCTCAAGGATCAGCTCGGCTTCAGCGACGCGAACATCGGTACGCTGAACGCGATTTATAGCGTCCCGAACATCATCATGGTGCTGATCGGTGGGATCATCATCGACCGGATCGGCACACGCCGGTCGACGTCGCTGTTCGCGGCCATCTGCCTGGTCGGCGCGGCGGTGACCGTCGCCTCGCCCGAGTTCTGGGTGATGGCGAGTGGGCGGCTGATCTTCGGGCTCGGCTCGGAGTCGCTGATCGTAGCGGTGACCACCGCGCTGGCGCGCTGGTTCCGCGGCAAAGAGCTGAGCTTCGCCTTCGGGTTGAACCTGACGTTGGCACGGCTCGGGTCGTTCGCGGCCGACTGGTCGCCGACCTGGTTCTCGAGCGCCTACGAGGTGTGGCGTGCTCCGCTCTTGATCGCGTTGGTGTTCGCCTGCGTCAGCTTCATCGGTGCGGCCGTCTACTGGGTCCTGGAAGCGCAGGCGGTCGATCGCTACCAGGTCGGCCGGGCCGAGGAGACCGAGAAACCGGCGTTGGGTCAACTGTTCCGGTTCAGCCGCTCCTACCTGTACGTGGTCGCCTTGTGCGTGACGTTCTATTCCGCTGTGTTCCCGTTTCGCACCTTCGCCATCAAGTTCTTCATCGAGTATCACGGCGTGGCTCGGGACGTTGGCGGCCAGCTCAACAGCATGCTGGTGCTGGCGGCGATGATCTTCACACCGCTGTTCGGCTATTGGGTCGATCGGGTCGGTAACCGCGCCCGGTTCATGATGTACGGATCGCTGTTGATGGTGCCGGTCTATCTGCTGCTCGTGTACAGTGCGCTGCCGCTCTGGCTGCCGATGGCGATGCTGGGGATCTCATTCTCGCTGATCCCGGCCGTGATGTGGCCGTCAGTCGCGTATATCGTGGAGGAAGAACGGCTGGGCACGGCCTACGGGCTGATGACGATGATCCAGAACATCGGGCTGGCGCTGTTCAACTGGCTGATCGGTACCGTGAACGACGCGGCCGGCGCCAGCGCCGCCAACCCCTCGGGCCACATCCCCGGGATGTGGATCTTCTCGATCCTCGGGTTCCTCGGCTTCTTCTTCGCCTGGCGGCTGCGGCGCGCGGAGACGGGTCCGGACGCGCACGGGTTGGAGACGATCACCACGAAGTCGCAGGCCTGAGCCGCGACGTCTTGCCCGGACCCGCGGTAGGCGCGAGAGTAGAGGAGAGGCTTCGGCCCGATAGGAGGTGGTCCGCCATGCGTTACCCGATCGTCGCCTTCACCCTAGGCCTCGCCGCGGGGCTCGCGGGCTGCGCCAGCACGCCCGACACGGGCGCCCCGCGCCCGCGCTCCGATCTGATCACCGCCGAAGAGATCGAGGGGACCGGCGCGCTCACCGCCTACGAGGCGGTCGAGCGACTGCGCCGGCAGTGGCTCGTGTCGCGCGGCGCCCACTCGCTCGAGAAGCCGGAGCCCAGTCTGCCGGTCGTCTACCTGGGCGGCACCCGGCTGGGCGAGCTCGACGAGCTGCGTAACATCCGGGCGTCGGAGGTCGAGCAGCTGCGCTACCTCGACGCGCGCGCCGCGACGACACGCTACGGGTCGGACCACGACGGCGGCGTGATCCTGGTCACGGTCCGCAGGCGATGAGGCTCAAGTGAGGCGCGCCCAGTCGAGGTGAAGAGGGTCGGGGTCTTACGGAACAGCGTGGTAGCGGCGCCATAGCGCCGTGGGAGCCGCGTGCGCCGCGCGGCAAACCCGAGCGTGGCAAGTCGGCCCCTGAGCTGGGGCGCGGGGGCCCCAAAAGAATGGCGGCGGGGCACCCCATCGTACATCCCGGCCTGCAACGCAGAGCGGCTGCGGAACCGACAGAGCACCCCGCCATGGGGGAGGAAGAAGACGCTGTGCCGCACAAGTTGTTCAAGTCCTATGCCACGTAGCTCTGGTGCGTAAGCCTTTGACAGGCCTGCAGTTCCTCGCGAGGCGGCCGCCGGTTTCGGCCCTCCCGCGCAACAGGCGAGTCGCGCGGCCGCGACGCGCGCCAAAACGAAGAGGCCGCCCCCTTAGGGTGCGGCCTCGCTGTTCGCCAGGGGCGCCGAGCGCTCTAGAAGACCTCGCGCATCGCCGTCCGCAGCACCTGGCCCACGTTGGGCGTGCCGGGCGGCAGGAGCGCCGGGTCGCGGAAGTCGGTGTCGAATGACCAGTCGCGGCGCGGCGGACTGTAGTAGGTGCCGTTCCAGGTGCCGGTCGTCTTCTGGCTGGTGAAGGGGCTCACGAGCGAGCCTTTGTAGGTGAAGACCACGGCGCTCCCCCAGATCTCGAGGAAGCGCGGGAAGTTCTCGATACCGCCGCCGTACCAGTCGGCATAGTAGGCGTCGCTGCCATCGGCGGGGCAGCCGTTCTCCTGCCAGTCACAGGGCGTGGGCCAGTGTCCGGCGAGGATAGCCGCGTTGACCATGGTCGGTGCGGCGTGGAGCGGCGACCAGCCGCTGGCCCAGGTCTGGTAATCGCTGCAGCCGTTGCCCGGCGACACACGGCTCACGCAGTTCGCGAAGATGGTGCTTGAGGGACGGTTGTTAGTGTCGGACCAGGCGTTCGAGAGGATGGTGATCCCGTCACCGACGAGCGCCGCCGGCTTCTTGCTCACGCGGTTGTAGTCGCCCTTGACGTAGAGCGGCCATTCGGTCGCCACGCTCATGCGGTTGGGTAGCGTGCTCGCGTTCACCAGTCGGACGGCCGGGTCGAGCTCACCGTCGATCAAGAGATCACGCTGCTGACTCGTATAGCCGGCGATGTTGGACGGAACGAGGAACTCGACGTAAACGATCTCGCTGGAGCGGATCGAGTCGCCCGCGGCCCAGTCGCTCAGCTGAGCGACGTGGAAGTTGAGGACGTCCTTGAGTGCCTTCTCGCGCCCATCGTAAAAATCCGACCAGGCCCACTGGAAGATGTTGCAGAGGTCAGGGTTGACAGGCAGGGGCCGACCTGCGGGCCGCTCGGCTGTGATGAGCGGCCAGGGCGTCGGGTCGCCGCCGCCGCCAGCTCCGCACACCTCGCCGCGGGTGCGCAGGTTCACCAAGTCGACCGTCACGTAGAGGTCCGCGTTCCAGGCGAACTTCGCTTCGCGCTCGGCGTCGGTGTCGCTGCTCTCACGCGGCCGCACCAGCTCGGAAGCCGGGACGCCTTCCGGCAAGGGCAGGCGTAGCGAGTCGACGCCGAAGGCGTCCGTCTGCAGGCGGCAGTCGAACGCGGCGCAGCTGCGCCCTTTGAACGCCTCGGGGTCGGGGACGCTTCGGCTGTCAAAGTCGAGCGGCATCTCTCTGCCGGAGGCGTCGTTGATGAAGACCCCGTTGTAGATGAGGTTAAAGTCCTTGCGGTTGTGGACGACCTTGTTCGGCGTGGTGACCATGTCACGGTACCACGCGTTGTTCGAGCTCAGGTAGATGTTCCCGTTGGAGTGGACGCGGCCCATGAACTCGAACGGCGGTCCGTTCGTCGCCTCGAGGTCCTCTTCGAAGAAGACGCCGAACTGGAAGATCGGGATGGCCTGCGCCTTCGCGCTGAGGATGATCGCCGCGCGGTCGGCCGCCTCGTTCTTTGCCCAGGACTCGATCTCTATGTCTTGGGTGAGGGCGTAGAGGCCGACGTAGGGCCCGTCGGTGATCGTCTCGACGTACGGGCTTCCCGATTTGTCGACCCTGAAGCCCTCGTAATTGATGCCGTCCAAAGTCGGAGGGTGAATGTCGAGCAGATCCTCGTCGGACAGGTGGCCGTCGTGCAGCCCGCGTTCCAACTGGACCAGGCTGGCCTCGGCGCCCGCCTCGGCAGCGTAAAACACCCTAGCGTCCTGGTAATCGCTTCCCGCCATGCGCACGGAGCTCAGTGAGCCCGTCAGGGCACCCACGGTCAGCACCGCCGCGAGCGTCAGGACCAGCAGGGTGGTAACCAATGCGAAACCGCGACGATCTGCCGTCGGTCTGATCGTTAGGTTCAGCTTCATCGACATCCTCGGGGTCTTTTGCTCTCAGCTGTCTGATTCACGCTTGCCGGGTGCAACCTGCTCGGCCCCCACTCTGGCTAGCGGTGTTTCTCGTACCGCAAGTTACGCGGTGACACAATCCACTCGAACTCATGCTTCAAGGGCTGGCCGCGATTGACCCGTGGGTCGGCCCGGCCCGTGACGATGGTTGCCCGGATCCGGACACCCACGATGTCATCGTAATCGTTGCTGTCGTCCGCATCGAAGGGGCCGGCACTATCGTGCTCATCTCCGTCCGCGAACATCAGCTTCACGTCGAAGCCTTCCACCCCATAGGCCAGCACGTCGCCCTTCGGCGTCCCGTCGGGGTTCAGGCTGATCGCCCGCCAGAGACGCCTTTGGTCGTCGAGGTAGTAGAGGATCGGACGGAGCTCTTGCACGTAGCTGCTGTAGCGGTCGAGCCGCAGATCGTTGGAGAGCCCAGCGGGCTGCCGCAGGAGGTTCTCGTGCGCCGTGAAGGTCACGGCCAGCGAGGAGTCGCCCGTGACGCTGACTTGGTTTAACAGGAGGAGCCGGCGCGTTCCCGCCACTTGCAGGCGCGCCAGGTCACCCGCTCTGAGCTCGAGCGGACGCCCCGGATCGTAGGCGAGGTCGAGGCAGGTCATACCGCAGGTGCCGCCCACGGGCAGCGGGTTGTCCGTCCCTGTGGGCGGGAGTAGGTCGTGTGGCGGCGCTGGGCTGGGTACGTACGGGACGTGCAAGATCATCAGCGTGTCGCCGGGGTCGCCCGGGAACGCCGCAAGGCTACTAAAGCTCGTGGTGCTGAGCAGCTCGATGCCCGCGGCCTGTACATCGTGGCGCAGCGAGATACTGAGGTAACGGCCGTTGCGTGACAGCTCCTCGCGGACGTCGCTCCCCTCGAGCGAGCGGATCTGCACGAGCAGAAAGGCGAAGACAGCGGTGATCACCACAACGCCCACGGCCATCGCGACCAGCAGCTCCAGCACGGTGAAGCCATGCCGGGAGAGGCGCACGGCCATCCGCCTTGCGTCCAGGTGGCGCCAACGCGTGCTCACCGGCTGCTTCCCTCGAAGATGATCGTCTCTAAGCGGATCATGCGCTCCCGCCCCATGCCGCTAGGGTAGCCGACCGTAACCGTGAGCCGTTTCGTGTTGGCGAGGCCGCTCGCGTCGTTCACATCGAGAGATCGCGTGAAACGTCCGGCCGGGTCGATCGCGCCGCTCTCGTTCACCTGGGTCGCCGCTTCCGCTTTCACCGCGCCCTCCGACCGCGTTTTCACTTCCTCCAGGTAAGACACGGCGATCGCCGTCGCTTTCGTGCGAACTGCGGAGTCGGTCCGCGCCGCGACGATGAAAACGGTGGAGCTCGAGAGCGCCGACACAGCGAGTCCGAGGAGCATCATCGCCAGGATGGTGCTCATCAGGCTGAAGCCGCTCTCACCAAGGTGCCCCCCTGCCCTCATTGCCACCCCCCGTTGCGAAATCGCCAGGCGCGGAAGGCTCCGGAGCCCTGCACGGTCACGGCCGCGACGGCGTGAGGATCATCGCGGTGGGCCAAGAAGATCGCCCCTCCCTTGCGCACACCGTCCACCGGCCGGACCAGCCCGCGTGGCCCAAACTCCACCTGGTCCTGAAGCAGCGACACCGCGTCCCCGGCCGCGGCTTCGCCCAGCGGATCGAGCGTCGCCTCCCCGGACCCGAACGTCACGCGCCCCGGTAGGTCCACGCTCCGCGCGCCGTCCCCAGCGCCGCGCGCCAGTAGGTAGGCGTCGGCAGCCTCAGCGCTCATCTCGCTCGTCGACTCACCGTCCGCCGTCGTCAACGCCACCGCGGCGTAGTAGCCCTGGGCCGGGTAGAAAGCGACGCGCACGACCCGCTTCGAAGCCATGGCGCGCAGGCGCGCCTGCTCCAGGTCGCGCACCAATTGCCTGGCCGCACGATCCACCTCCTGCTGCGGGGTCTGCTTGATGGCGCGTGGAATCGCCAGCGCCGCCATCGTGCCCATCAGCAGCAGCACGACGACCAGCTCGACCGCTGTAAAGCCCTGGAGGCCGGAGATTCGAACTTGGATCCTCTTCAGCGTCATGCGGGTCGTTCCTCGCTCGTTGCACGAGCCGTCACGGCGGGCTCGTGCGCCCGCAATAAGGCACATGCCGTGCCGTCGGTCACGGATTACCTAACCTGTTGGTGCGTATGTTATTAGCCCACAACCCCCGCGCGGGCGGAGCGCGCGATGTGGCCTCGGATCGGTCATTAGGACCGCTCCGGGCGGTCATCGGGATGGCCTGGGGCGGTCCTAAGAACCCTTGCTGCGCCCGCCGCACCGAGCTAGCTTTTGTCTGGGATGTGTAATAGACAGAAACTCTACAGCAGCGAGGCCGGGGGCGTGACGATCCGCGGGGCCGGAGGGGGTGGACGATCTGCTCCCCTTCCTGGAGAACGTGACCCGGGGCCGGAGCGTGCCGCGCGAGCGACTCCTAGAGGTGGCACGGCACTACGAGCGGTTCGGCGGCGTGAGCCCGATCAACGCGCAGAACCCGGCGCTCTGCGCGGCGCTCGAGGCGCAGCTCGCGGCCCCACGGCCCCGCCTTGCCGGTCTACCTCGGTAACCGCAATTGGCACCCGCTGATCACTGTCACGGTGTGCCGGATGCGGGAGGACGGGATCCGGCGTGCCGCCGTCTTCGTCACCGCCGCGTTCAGCGGCTGCTCGGGGTGCCGGCAGTACCGTGAGGACTTGATCGGCGCGCAGGAGGCCGCGGGTGCGGGCGCCGACGGTGGGGACGGCGCCGCCGGTTGACCGACTGGCGCTCAGCCGTCGGGAGCAGAGAAGCCAGGCGGCGTAGCCGGGGGCTCCGAACCGCGTTGGGCTGAGGCCCAGGCGCGTGCCCAGCTCTCGGCGAACAGGAAGATGATCAGGAGCCAGAATAACCAGCCAAGCTCGGACACGTCTATATCCCTCACTGCGTTGCAGGTGCCGGAGGACACTACGTAGCGGCGCCTGCTGGGGTTTCGGCCTCGTTGTTCCTGCGTCTCACCCCTTTTGACGCGCGAAGCTGGGCGAGGGTTGGGAGCCCATGCGGCTCTCAGGGATGGTCACCGCTGGCATGAAGGCATCTTGGCCCCGATCTTCTGCGGGCGCATCGTGCGCGAGACACAGGGGAGGTCTGTCAGGATGAGACGTTCGCGTGGAAAGCGCGGTGTCTGGCGCGGGCTCGGCCGAACCGCGGGGTTGGCGATCCTGTTCCTGGGCCCGGCCGTCGGTCGGGCACTCGCGCAGTCGGCCGGCCCGGCGTCGGCTCCGGTGGCGGTGACGACGGGCCCGCACAGCGCGGTCGAGACCGCGATCGCGATCGACCCGACGAACCCGGACCATATCGTCGGGTCGGCGGTGGTGACGATCGGCGATCCGCGCGTCCGCAAGATCACCAACTTCAGCTACGTGTCCTGGGACGCGGGTCGCAGCTGGAGCAGCGTGGCGCTGCCGAACCCGGAGGGGCGGGTGCAGGGGGACGATGCGGTGGTGATCGATCGGGCCGGTCGCGTCTATCGCACCTACATCGCCTTCAAACACCTGCGCGACCCGGAGGGGCTCACGCCCAAGACGGGCATCTTCCTGGCCGCCTCCGACGACGGTGGTCTGAGCTACGCGGCGGCCGTGCCGGTGATCGACCACATCAACACGATCGTGCCGTTCGAGGATAAGCCCTACCCGGGGATCGACCTCTCCGAGGCGAGCCCCTACGTCGGAAGCCTGTATGTGGCCTGGACCCGCTTCACCCGTTATGGCAGCCCGTCGCCCGATGACTCGTCCTTCATCTACGTGGCCGTCTCCCGCGATGGTGGCCGGAGCTTCTCGCGCCCGCAGCGCCTGCCGGCGGCGGGCGGCGACGCGCTGGACGGCGACAACACGGTCGAGGGGGCGGTGCCGGCGGTGGGGCCGGAGGGTCAGGTCTATCTGGCCTGGAGTGGGCCGCGCGGGATCGAATTTACGAGCTCGCGGGACGGTGGGCGGAGCTGGGCGCCGGCGCGGACGATCCTCGATCAGCCGGGCGGTTGGGACATCGGGGTAGAGGGGCTGCTTCGGGCGAACGGGATGCCGGTGACGGGCGTCGACATATCGGGAGGGCCGCATCGGGGCACCGTGTACGTCAATTGGGCGGACCTGCGCAACAACGGCGGGGTGGACGGCGATGCCGATGTCTTCATCGCGCGCTCGACCGACGGCGGCCTCAGCTGGAGCGCGCCGCTCCGGGTGAACCAGGACCCGCTGGGTAACGGCCGTGACCAGTTCTTCACCTGGCTGAGCGTCGATCCGGTCGATGGCAGCGTGAACATCATCTACTACGACCGCCGGGAAGGGGACGGGAGCGGTGTGCACGTCTATCTGGCCCGCTCGGAGGACGGGGGGCAGACGTTCAGCGAGCGGCGGATCAGCCGCGAGCCGTTCCAGCCGGTGTCCGGTCGTTTCTTCGGCGATTACAACGGGATCAGCGCCTTCGGCGGGCGGGTGGCGTGCCTGTGGACGCATGCGGAGCCGGGGGCAAACACGCTCCGCGCCGCGGTCCTCGACTTCAGCGCGCCTTAGTTCGGGTTACGACGCGCTGACGAGGTGGTCGGGGCCGCAGCCCTCCTCTTCCTCTTCCTCCAGCTCGCGCAGCAGGCAGTTGACGGTCTGCTGTACGAGCTCTTCGATCGGCACGCCGCGGCGGCGCGCTTCCGATTCGTAGGCGCGGTAGTGCTCGTCGCTGAGCTCGGCCCAGACCTGTAGCTTACGCATTGCTCTCCGCCCTCGGCTCAGGCGAACGGTTCTGGATTTCCGTGGCATCTGAACTTACCCGCGAGGAGGGCCAGACCCTGCGGGCCTGGCCCTCTCGAGGCCGCGAGTGGAGCGCTT
>CAYFXF010000020.1:0-347 GCA_964347085.1 uncultured Gemmatimonadota bacterium
GCGAAATGTGGAGGAGCCATCCCGTCGGTGCAGCAGGAGCCGGTGGTCGCGCGCGGCGAGCGTGGGGTGGCTCAGCTCGAGGCTCAGCGTCTCGAGCATCGCACCCGCTACGATCTGGAGATGTTGCGCGAAGTGGGATTCTGCGCGGGAATCGAGAACTACGCGCGACACCTTTCCGGCCGGGCTGCGGGCGAGCGGCCCGCTTGCCTGCTCGACTACTTCCCGGAAGACTTCCTAGTCATCGTCGATGAATCTCACGTCAGCATCCCGCAGATCGGCGGTATGTACGAGGGCGACCGCTCACGCAAGCAGACGCTGGTCGACTACGGGTTCAGGCTGCCGAGCGC
>CAYFXF010000020.1:450-26577 GCA_964347085.1 uncultured Gemmatimonadota bacterium
TCTCGGGGCAGGTGGATGATTTGCTCGCCGAGATCCGTGAGCGTGCCGCCGCCGGCGAGCGGGTGCTGGTGACCACGCTGACCAAGCGCATGGCGGAGGACCTCACGGAGTACCTGCTGGGCCTCGGCATACGGGTGCGCTACATGCACTCTGATATCGACGCGATCGAGCGAGTTGAGATCTTGCGCGGCCTGCGGCTGGGCTTCTTCGATGTCCTCGTCGGCATCAACCTGCTGCGCGAGGGGCTGGATCTCCCGGAGGTCTCCCTGGTCGCCATCCTGGACGCGGACAAGGAAGGGTTTCTGCGTTCCGACAAGAGTCTGATACAGACGATCGGGCGGGCGGCGCGCAACGAGCGCGGCACGGCCATTATGTATGCCGATCTGACCACCGGTTCGATGCAGCGGTGCATAGATGAGACAAATCGCAGGCGCGAGATCCAGGAACACTATAACCGTCAGCATGGAATCACTCCGCGCTCGATACGCAAATCGGTCGAGGAGGTGCGGCGCACGACCGCCGTGGCCGACAGCCGACTCGATCCGGGAATACGTGTAGTCGATGCGCTTGCCGGGCTGCCAGATTTGGAGCCCGAAGATCTGTTGCAGCGGCTGACGACGGAGATGGAGCGTGCCGCCGAAAACCTCGACTTCGAGCTGGCATCCCAACTGCGCGACCACATCTTTCAGATCCGAGCGGAGCTGGAGACGGAGCGGCGCAGCGGTGGGCGAGCTCGTGAGAAAGGTCGCCAGGGCTAGAGTTGCAGCGTTTCTTCTCCGAAGTGGAACTGGTCGGCTGGGGAACGCGTATCGGCCGGGAGGCTAGACCGCCGCTTTGGATCGCCCTGTATGGTCCCCTCGGCGCGGGAAAAAGTGTGCTGGCGCGGGCCGTGTGTCGTGGAGCGGGCGTCACGAGCCTCATCCCCTCGCCCAGCTTCACGCTGGTCCAGGAATACACCAGCCCGCGAGGATTTCGCATATATCACGTCGATCTGTTCCGGCTGCGCCCCGGCGATCCGCTCGAGCCACTGGGCTGGGACGACCTCGTCGGTGTTCCAGGGTTCGTGTTGCTGGAATGGGCCGACCGCGCCGGCGATCAGCAGCCAGCCGATCGCTGGGAGGTGAAGATCGACTACGCCCGCGAGGAGAATGAGCGGACCGTCGAGGTCAGGCGGCTTGGCCGCGCAGAGGAGCTTGTGGCATGGTAGAACGGGATGCCAAGCGCGGCAGCCCCGGGGAGCCCGAGGTGTGGCTGGCCTTGGAGACGTCCACCGGCAGCGGCTCGGTGGGCGTCTGGTCTGACGGGCTCGCCTTTGAGGAGACCCTCGGTGTTCAGGGTACGCATTCGGAGCGCCTGCTCCCAGCCATCGACCGCGCGCTCGACCTCACTGGGACGCGACCTGAGGAGGTGGCTGCGTTCGTCGTGGGAAGCGGGCCGGGCTCGTTCACCGGTGTGCGGGTCGCTGCCGCCGTCGCGAAGGGCTGGGCGATGGCGCGGCGCGTCCCGCTCTTCGCCTATTCGAGTCTCCTGGCGGTCGCCGCAGGTTGCGCCGCGCGCGACCCCGTGTGCGCGCTCTTCGACGCCCGTCGCGGCCAGGTGTACGCCGCCTGCTACGACCTTGCACGGGGTGCACCGAGGGAGCGTCTGGCGCCGGGTGCCTGGACGATCGGCGGGCTGCTTGAGCGCCTGCAAAGCCTCGGGCTCGCACCCCGGTTCGCCGGGGAAGGGGCGAGCGTCTACCAGAGCGAGATCAGCAAAGCGTTTGGGGCCGCGAGCCTCTTGCCTTCACATCTGGGTGTGCCACGTGCTGCGAGCTTGCTCTGGCTGCGAAGTGTGGCCCCCGATCTGGGCCGTATCCCACGTCCCGAGTCGTGGGAGCCTGTCTATCTACGCGACTGGCGGGTCGTGGAGGAGGGAGCGCGAGGGTGAGCGCCGCTGAGCCGCTGCTGGCCCTCGAGGTCCGCGATATGGAACCGATCGACCTCGAGGCGGTTCTGAGAATCGAGAGGACGGCCTTCTCGACCCCTTGGAGCCGTGCCAGCTTCGGGACGCTCTTGAGCCGGGGCGACACGAACCTCTGGGTCGCCTTGGCGGACGGCGAGATTGTCGCCTACGCCGTGGTTTGGTATGTGGCCGGGGAGGCCGAGCTGGGCAACCTGGCCGTGGCCCGCGGCTGGCGCCGCCGCGGCGTCGGCCGGCGAATGCTCGATTGGGCGCTGGCGCGGGCACGGGAACGCGGGGCCCGGCGGATTTTCCTGGAGGTGCGGCTCAGCAACCGGGCCGCCCAGGCGCTCTACGAGCGGCGCGGATTCGTTCAGGTCGGCCTGCGACGGCGCTACTATCGGGCGCCGACCGAGGATGCCCGCGTATTGTGCTTGGATCTGGGGCCCTCCTCGTAGATTCTGCTCGAGGGCGCGTGCGCAACCCCCGCGTTGACAATAAGATGACGGTCGGGTATAATGCTTCGCGGCGTCAGGGTCGAGCAGTACCGGCGCCAACCGCCTCACTGGAGGAATCATGTCACGCAGCGTCAACAAGGCGATCATCATTGGCAATCTGGGCAGCGATCCGGAGATCCGGACCACCCCGAGCGGCACCCGCGTGACCACATTCTCGGTGGCCACGAACCGCCGCTGGCAGAACCGCAGCGGCGAGCTGCAGGAAGAGACGCAGTGGCACAGGGTCGTCGCCTGGGAGCGGCTGGCGGAGATCGCCGAGCAGTACCTCAAGAAGGGGAACCGCGTGTACGAGACCCAGAAGGCACCGACCTATGGTGGTGAGGAGTATGATGATTTCCCGGCGGAATCGCTGGAGGAGGGCGACGACTTGCCCTTCTAAGCACCTCTTGCCCGTCGCCGCGTTACTGATCGCGGCGTTACTGCCTGAAGCCCTCCCCCTTCAAGCACAAGAAAGGCAGCAAGAGCAGACGATCCAAGAGGGTCGTCGTGTGCACGTCGTACGCAAAGGGGACACGCTCTGGGATCTGGCGAGCTTCTATCTTACCGACCCGTTCCTGTGGCCCGAAATCTACCGCCTGAACACCGTGGTCGTGGAGGATCCGCACTGGATCTACCCCTCGGAACGGTTGACCCTGCCGGGTCCCGGCGAGATACCGATCGAGGCCAGGGTTCCCGGTGAGGAGGTGCGTGTGCCCACGCCGGGGGTCGAAATCCCACCGCAGGTGATGGGTGAGCTGCGATCCATTTTCGCGACTCGCGAGGTGACGGGGGAGTCCCTCGTCTACGAGCCGACCCCACCGGTGCCGGCGTTGGCCGTCAACGAGATGGATTTCTATCGGAGCGGAATGTTGGTGCAGCTGGCTGAGCTGGGTCCCCGAGGGAAGCTCGTCGACGTGATCGAACCGTCTAACGTGGAGTTGGGCGAGCCGACCCCGAATCGTTACGCGCGCATCTACGTCAGCCACCCGGGCGGTGAGCCGCCACAGCCGGGCGACCGCATGCTGATCTGGCGTGTCGACCGGCGCCTCAAGCCCTACGGGCACGTGGTTCGCCCCACGGGCATGGCGACGGTGGCGGCCGTGCATGAGGACGTGTCGACGGCAGTAATTGTCGAGGTGTTCGACCGAGTCCAGCTCGGCAACCAGCTGAGCCTGATCCAGCCTTTTCACATGGAACGGGGCGTGTTCGCCGCGCCAGTGGCTGCAGGGCCGACCGGCGAGCTCGTGGCGTTGCTGGACGAACAGGTGATGCCAACGGTCGAAGACATCGCGTTCGTCAACGTCGGCCTGAGCGAGGGAGTCGCGTTGGGCGATGAGTTTGAGATCTACTTGGCGATACGGCGCTCGCGGGAGGAGTTGCGGCTGCCTGAGGAGCACATAGCCACCGGGCGTGTCGTGCGGGTTACCGAGGAGACGTCCACTCTGCGGGTGATCGAGCAGCGGCACCCGGCGATTCGGGCTGGGCTGCCGGTCCGGTTGGTGCGCAAGATGCCGTCCTAGGCTTTCAGCCTAGCCGGGGAGGCGAAGGCCGGCGCGCTCACTTGAGCGCGCCGGCCTAGTTTCTGTCATACCGTTCCATATATTCTCCCCACATGCATGTGGTCGCTTACGTTGCGGCGGCGTCGCTCTATCTGGCCGCATCGGCCCGCTACGCCTGGCGCTTCGCACGGGCACGTCCAGGCGTGACCGCTCTGATGGCTCTGATCGTGTACGGCGGGGTGGCCTGCCACCTTGTCGGCACTGCCCTTTACTGGGTCCGGTTCGCCGAGCCGCCGCTGGTCGGGTTGGGCCCCTCGCTGGCCAGCCTGGCGCTGCTCATCTCCCTTGCGCTCGCAGGCCTCGGTCTCTTCTCCTCGGCTCAGCCGATTGGCTTGCTGCTCGCGCCCGTCGCCGGCCTGCTGTTGCTGCTGGCCGTGCTGGTCGGCATCGAGCCCGCGGGCTCGGTGCTCGCCTTCCGCGGAAGCTGGCTGGCTCTTCACGTGTCGCTCAGCTTCCTCGGTTACGCTGGCTGGGTCGTGGGTGCGGCGGCGGCGCTGATGTACCCGCTCCAACTCCGCCAGCTCAAGCGCCGCGGTCTGATGCAGAAGGTGTTGCACCAGCCCACGGCGCGCATGCGTGACGCCGCTGAGGATGGTCGTGAGCGTGATATCGTCGAGGCGGCCAGTTATCTTTTTGGGCTCGAGGAGGGCACGGACGGCCGATGAAACCGAAGCAGAGGACAGCACTGGTAACGGGTGGTGCCGGATTCATCGGCTCGCACGTGGCAGAGGCTTACCTGGCATGTGGCTGGTCGGTAACGGTTGTAGATGACCTGTCCTCCGGCAAGCGTGAGAACGTTCCCGCCGGCGCCAACTTCGTCGAGTTCGACGTCCGGGACAACGGTCTGGCCGATTTGTTCGAGCAAGCTGGTGGCTTCGAGGTCGTGAATCACCACGCCGCCCAGATCGACGTCAGACTGTCGGTTCAGGATCCCCGGCACGATGCCGATGTGAACATCGGCGGTCTGCTCAACCTGGTGGAGGCCGCGCGAGAGTGTGGGGCTCGGCGCGTCATCTTCATCTCGTCCGGTGGGGTTGTCTACGGCGAGTCGGGGCAGCGTCCGACCCCCGAGACAGCGGCGAAGCAGCCCGAATCGCCTTACGGCGTGAGCAAGTTTGTCGGCGAGCACTACCTACGCTGCTTTCGACACCTGCACGGGCTCGACTACGTGGCGTTGCGATACTCGAACGTGTACGGGCCACGACAGGACCCGCACGGCGAGGCAGGCGTCGTGGCGATCTTCTAGAACCGTATTCTGGCGAACGAACCGCTGACCATCTACGGAAATGGAGAGCAGACGCGCGACTACGTCTACGTGGGTGACGTGGTCGCGGCCAACATGCTTGCCTCGGAGGTGACCCTCGGCAACGCCACAGCACTGGATGATCGCGCCTTCAACGTCGGCACCGGCCAGGAGACCAGCGTCAACCAGCTCGCCGTCGAGTTGATGCGCGCGGCCGCTCGGCAGGTCGGCGTGCAGCATGCCGCGGCGCGGCCCGGCGAGTTGAATTGGAGCTGTCTCGACTGCCGCAAGTTGCGCCGGCTCGGTTGGAGGACCGAAGTGGACCTGCCGGAAGGGTTGTCACGGACGTATCGCTGGATCGCGCGGAGGGCGACATGATCGCGGGTTGGCTGGCGGTGATAGCCCAGCAACCGTTGCCCAGCAGCGCGTGGGACATGGTGGTGAGCGCCACGATCACGACTAGAGTGATCCTGGCGGTACTTCTCGTCTTCTCACTAGCCTCATGGGTCCTGATCATCTGGAAATGGATCCAGTTCAGGCGCCTGCGCCAGCTGGAGGCTGAGTTCCTGAGCCAGGTAGCCAAGGCGGAGCAGCTGGACGAGGCTTACAAGTCGGTTGTCGCGCTCCCCGACTCACCGTACCTGCGGCTGTTCCGGTACGGCATGAACTTCTTCTCCGGCCTGCAGCCGCATAGGGACAATCCGGACGGCGGCCTGTCGGCCGCGCAGGTCGAGACGCTCCGCTTGGTGCTCGAGAAGGAGCAGGTACAGGAGCGCGATACCATGGCGCACGGGCTGCCCTGGCTGGCAATCATCGCGACGGTGAGCCCGCTACTCGGTCTCATGGGCACGGTCGTCGGTGTGATGGACGCTTTTGTGGGCATTTCCGCGCAGGGTACGGCCAACATCACGGCGGTGGCGCCGGGTATCGCGGAAGCGCTGATCACCACGGTCACCGGTCTCGGCGTGGCGATCCCGGCAGTGATCGGGTACAACCACTTCGCCAGTCGGCTCGGCCTCTTCGCGGGTGACCTGCAGGGCTTCGCCCATGAGTTCATTGGCGCCCTGGCGCGGGAGGGCAAGATCTGATGGCGCGTCGCGGTGGTCTGTACGAGGATCGGTCCCCGCCGCTGACGGCCGACATCAACCTCATCAATCTGGTAGATGTCGCCTTCACTCTCCTGGTGATCTTCATGATCACTGCACCGATCCTGCAAGGCGGTGTGGAGGTCAGAGTGCCGCGAGCGGAGGTTGCACCTTTGCCGGCGACGGAGGCCATCGTCGTTTCGATCGATAGGGAGGGCGCCCTGTTCATCGACGATGCTCAAGTGACGTTCGATGAGTTCAAAGCGGCTATCCGCGACGTATGGACACGCAGGGGCACTCCGCCGGTCTATGTCCAGGGTGATGAAGCTGCAAACTACGGGGTCGTGCTCAGAGTCATCGCGGCGCTCAAGGCGGCCGAGATCGAGGCCGTCGGCCTGGTCGCGGAGCCCCAGCTTCCCCGGAGGCGCTGAGCAAGCATGGCTCGGCTAAGCGTTGGCCGGCAGCCGCGCGAGTACGAAAGCGGCGTGCCCAGCGGCGCCATGCTGGGATCGCTGAGTCTTCACACGGCGCTGCTGGCCTTCATGTTCTGGGGCGCCACCCAGATCGACATTCCGCCGCCCCCGCTCACCTATCAAGTGGAGCTGGTCGCAGCGCCTCGCTCGGCGCCAGTCCGCACCGTTCCCGCCCCCGATGCCGCGCCGGCAGCGGCGGAGACGGAAGTCGAGGCGCGCCCGGTCGAGACGCGGCCGGAGCCGGCGGTCAAGACACGCAAGGAGACGAGACCGGCCGAGGTGGACAAGGAGGAGGCCGAGACACAGCCACAGCTCAGCGTGGATGAACAGCCGGCGGCGCCGCCTGAGCAATCTCCGGAAGGGGTGGAGGGCACACCCGTCCGTTTGGAAGGCGCGCCTTTCCCGTATCCGGAGTATCTGGCGAACATTATCTTGCAGATCAAACGGCACTGGCGTCCGCCGACTGGCGGCCAGCAGCTGCGTGCGGAACTCGCATTCGCTATCCTGCGCGACGGGTCGATCGACGACGTGGTGTGGGTGCGGCGGTCCGGAGTTCCGGGCTTCGACCTCGAAGCGCGCGGCGCGATCGAGACCGCTGGACGGCGCCGTGTCTTCGGACCCTTGCCGGAAGACTACCCGTCGGAGCAGCTGCGTGTGTCGTTCTTCTTCGATCCAACGCGCTACTAGACGCGGACAGGTTCAAGTGATGCTGACACGAAGAGTGTGCCCGGCGGCGCGGGGTCGGCGTAGCCGGCCCCGTGCTCCGATTCCCTCAGGTCCGACCGTCCTGGCTGCCGCGGCCGCTGTGGTCGGCTGCCTCGCGCTGGCGGCAGGAAGGGCCGCTGCGCAGGAGCCTGCACGCGACAGCATTCCCACCGACGTCAGAGTGGGCATTCTGTATCAGCCGTCTTTCCGACCAGGGGTGGTCATGCCGCCTGTCGAGGCGCCCCCGGAACTGGCGGAGCTGGCGGATAGCGTGCGTGCCATCATCCTGCGTGACCTCGACTACAGTGACCGGTTCGAACCTCTCAGGGTTGGAGAGGAGGTGCCGCTCAGCCGACCGATCAACTTCGGGCTGTGGGACGAGCTGGGAGCCGTCTGGCTGTTGATCGGGGCACTCGAGGGCTCGCCTGATGCGCCGGTACTCCGCTTATCGCTTCACGATGTCGTTTACCGGCTGCTGCAGGACGTGCGCGCCTTTGAACTGCCGCCGATTCGCCACCCCGAGTTCCGACTGGCGCTCCATCGCGCCGCGGACCGGGTGGTGCGCTGGGGCACGGGGAGCGACGGTATTGCCGCCACCCGCATCGCTTACGTCGAGCGATCTGCCGGCGGCTCCGAGATCTTCCTGGTGGACATGGACGGATTCGCAATTCGGCAGCTCACAAGAGACAGCTCGATCGCGCTTTCGCCTGCCTGGTCGCCGTCCGGCGATCGACTCGCCTACATGTCGTATCAGAGTGAGGACCCGGCCATCTATGAGTACACGCTCAACCCTGGGGGCTCGAAACTGCTGGTCGATCTTCCCGGCCTGGACCTGACGCCGTCGTACTCGCCGGATGGAACGCTGCTGGCCTTCGCCGCCACCATCGAAGGTCGCACCGAGATCCACACATTTAACTTGGTCGACAACTGCTGCGCGGAACGCGCGACCTTCGTGCGCTACTCCAATTCGCTCTCGCCCAGCTTCTCGCCAGACGGTCGGCGGATCGCCTTGAATTCCGATCGCCTGGGGCAGTTGCACGTTTTCGTACAGGACGTTCGCGACGGTTCGGCGGAGCTTGTCACACCTTACATATACGACCGCAGCGTTCATAACGCGGGCCCGGACTGGTCGCCGACCGGGGATCGCATCGCCTTTCACGGCTGGGTCGGCGGGACCGCACAGCTGTTCACCGTCGCGCCCAGTGGCCGAGGGCTGCGACAGCTGACGCAGGAGGGGCGGAATGAGGACCCGAGTTGGGCCCCCGACGGTCGGCACATCGTGTTCGCTTCGACCCGGGGTGGGGCGTCCGGCCTCTGGGTTCTCGACGTGGTGAGCGGCCGGCTGCGTAAACTGGTGCGTGGGGCGAACCCCCGCTTGCCTGACTGGTCCGGGCGCTTAAATTGACTCCCTTCCTTACGAGACGCTGTAGCTCCAGGGTCTAACCGCAATCGCTAGGGGGGCGGTCCATGACGAGCATGTGGAGGAACAGAGCGGGCTGGTTGGGGACGATCGTGCTGGCGGTGCTTATCGGTGCGTGTGGTGGAGGCACCCCAGAGGTCGAGCCGCAGCCCGAGCCCGAGCCGGTGGTCGAGGACACGCGCGACGAAGATGCGGAGCGGCTCCGCCGCGAGGAAGAGGAGCGTCGCCGTCGCGCGGAAGAGGAACGACGACGTCGTGAAGCTGAGAGCGCGCGTGTGATGTCGATCATCGCGGAGCGCGTCCACTTCGATTTCGACAAATCCGACATCCGCTCGGACGCCGAACCGGTGCTGCAGCGCAAGGTCAGCGTGCTGCGTGAGTACCCCGGCATTCAGCTGCGGCTCGAGGGTCACTGCGACGAGCGCGGCTCGAACGAGTACAACCTCGCCTTGGGGCAGCGTCGCGCGGAGTCAGTACGTCGTTACCTGATGAGCTACGGTATCGACGCGAGCCGCTTCGCCACGATCAGCTACGGAGAGGAACGTCCGCTCGTCGATGCGCAGAATGAAGAGGCGTGGGCGCAGAACCGGCGCGCGGAGTTCATGGTGACGGCAAGGGGCAACCTACCCTAGCTGTTCCGGATCGGGATGAAGCTCAGTTGGACCACGCTATACGTCGCGTTGGCCGCCGCGATCGCCGGCGGCTGTGCGACCAAACGGGACGTGGACAGCCTGCGCGGTGAGTTGGCGCACGTTCGTTCCCGCCAGGACTCGATCTCCGTCAAGCTCGCCGAACTCGATCAAACGGTCGCCACGGCGACTGACGAGCAACGTACGCTCGTGCTTGAGGTGCGCGGCGATCTGCTTCGGCAACTGGACGACATGGAACGCCAGCTTGTAGCGATCCAGGAGCTGCTGGGTCAGAGTCAGATCGTGCTGCGCGGACTGCGAGAGCGCACGCAGCAGCGGCAGGAGGACCGCGAGGAGGGAGAGGAGGGACGCGCCGAGGGCGACACCCTCGGCGCCGCCCCGGTTCGCGCCGGGGCGGAAGCGGGTGGTGAGGCCGCTCGCTCGCTCTATGCCGCGGCGATCGATCAGCTGCGCCGGGGCGCCTTCAATACTGCGCGCGGTGGCTTCCAGGAGTTTCTCGTCTCATATCCGGCACATGAGCTCGCGCCAGACGCCCAGTACAACCTGGCGGAGACCTACCGCGAAGAGGGCGCGGCGGATCAGGCCATACGTGAGTACAACCGCGTGATTGAGCTCTACCCCAACTCGCAGGCTGCCCCGACGGCACTCTATAAAGCCGGTCTGTTGCAGATGGGGCAAGGGAACAAAGACCTCGCTTGTCAGTATTTCCAACGTGTACTGGCAGGTTACCCGCGGAGCGACGAGTCCCGGTTGGCCCGCGATCAGGCTGAGCGGCTGAGCTGCCGCTAGCGACCAGCTCGGCGACTGTGCCGGGCGCCTCCCTACATGCGCTGTCCTTACTGCGGTCACACGAAGAACCGGGTCGTTGACTCGAGGACGAGTCGCGAGGGTCGCGCGGTTCGCCGCCGCCGCGAATGCCAGGATTGTGGAGCTCGCTTCACGACCTATGAGGTCGTTGAAGAACGACCACTCTCGGTGCGGAAACGGGACGGTAGCTACGAGCCCTACGAACGCAGCAAGCTGATTCGGGGGATCCAGGTCGCCTGCACGAAGCGGCCGGTAACGCTGAAGCAGATCGAAGAGATCGCCGACGCGGTCGAGGAGAGCCTGGAGCGGAGCGAGTCAGGTGAGGTGGAAAGCTGGCAGATCGGCGAACAGGTGATGGACCGGCTGCGCGACCTCGATCAGGTGGCCTTCGTCCGCTTCGCCTCGGTGTACACCAACTTCCAGGACCCTGAGGAGTATCTCGAGGCGATTCGTGATCTGGCGGCGCGCGGTGAATACGACGCAGCGCAGCTCGATTTCCTCGAGCACGTGCTCGCCGACGAGGAATTGGCACGGGGTCGCGAAGGACGGAGGAAGGGGTGAAACGAGCGACAGGCCTTGCCGAGATGCCCTTCCTCGACCACCTGGAGGAGCTGCGTACGCGTCTCATCTGGGTCGGCTCAGCGGTCCTCGCCCTCTCGGTTGGTGGCTTCTTTCTGGTTACGCATTTCAACGTCATCGGCATTCTCAAGCGCCCGATCACGCCGCTGGTGCCAGAGGGGCAGCTTCTGTTCACGAGCCCCACCGAGCCGTTGTCGGTCACCCTGAAGCTCTCTTTCGTGGTCGGCATCATTCTCGCCTTCCCGATCGTCGTCTACCACACCTGGGCGTTCCTCTCCCCGGCCCTGTTCGAGCGCGAGAAGAAAGTCATGGTTCCGGCGCTGGCCGGCGCCTTCGTATTGTTCTTGATGGGCGTCTCGATGGCCTATTTCCTGGTCTTGCCGCTCGGCCTTCGTTTCCTGCTCAACTTCCAGACCCAGGCCCTCTCTCCGATTATCACGATTGGAGAGTATCTGCGCTTTGCTACACGATTGATTCTCGCTTTCGGCGTCATCTTCGAGTTGCCGTTGGTCTCATTGCTCCTCGCTTTTCTGGGACTGATAACGGCGGATACGCTGAGGCGGTTTCGACGCCACGCGATTGTTGGCGTCGCGATGCTCTCAGCCTTGCTCACTCCCGCGGACGTGGGCACGATGCTGATGATGATGGGCCCGCTCATAGTCCTTTATGAGTTCTCGATTCTTTTGGTCGCGATGGTCGACCGCCGGCAGCTTGCCCGGGAAAGCGCTGAGGCGATCGCCGACTGAGGTTGCCCGTCCCCTAGGACTGGCTGCGGTTGCCGGGGTCCTACTGCTCTGGGCCGCTGGGCCAGTCGGTGACTGCGGGCTCGTGTGGGTCCAGGAAGCGTGGGCCGCGCCGCAGGATACGACCCGCGCTTCGCCGCGAGAGGTCAGACAAAGAGAGCGGGACCTGAGGCGGCTGGAGCGAGACACGACGCGCGCTGCGCTTCCCGACTCCTTGGCGGCCGACTCGTTGACCGAGACCTCCGTGCCCTTCCCAGATCCGGACTCGGTGATGCGGCTCTTGATGGAGCGTTCGGGTTATCGACCGGTGATCTACCGGGGCGACACCTTGCGTTTCTCGTCTAAAGACCGGTCAATCCGTATCCGGGAACGGGCGAATATCGAGCGGGCGGGGGAGCGTATCTTTGCCGACTCGGTCGTATATGACAGCGAGTCAAGATTCTTCACCGCCTACGGAAAGTCGAAGCTGATCAACGCCAAAGGGGAGGAGGTGGACAGCGAGGAAGGCCCGTTCTTCTATCACACCGACCGTCGGATCGGCACGGTAGTCAACGGCCGCACCCAGTGGGAGGTGTGGAACGTGGCCGGCAACTTCACGCTGGAGGGGAGTGACACGCTCTGGGTGAAAAGCGGCCTCTTCACGTCCTGCGAATTGCCTGAACCACACTATCACTTCGCTTCTGACCGGATCAAGCTCATCCTGGGCCATATCGTCGTCGCCTGGCCGGTGCGACTCTATTTCGGAGATGTGCCGGTCTTCTGGTTTCCCTTCATGGCCCAGGACATCCGTCGCGGTCGCCACAGCGGCATCCTGACTCCGCGGTTTGGCCTCAACGATGTGGTTCGCAACTCGACTGGATACAACCGCCACCTGTCGAATATCGGGTACTACTGGGCGATCAACGACTACATGGACGCCCAGCTCGGCCTCGATTGGTGGAGCTCCACCTGGACCCGGGTCGACGGCTTCTTCCGCTACCGCTGGCGCCAGCGATTCCTCAACGGCAGGTTGGGATATTCCCAGTTCTTCCTTCCCGAGGGTGGCCGCCAGACATCGCTGGTCTGGGGCCACAGCCAGAAGTTCGGTGAGCGGGCCGACCTGCGGGCCTCGGTTCAGTTCGTCTCCAGCCGGACCTTCCAGCGACAGAACGAGTTCAATCCGGAGCGGCTGGTCCAGCAGCTTCGGTCCGATGTCGGCTTCTCGCGTCGCTTCGACTGGGGGAGTCTGAACCTGAGTGGGCAGCGCGTGCAACCGCTTACGGAGGGCGGGCAAACGACGACCCAGTTTCCCCAGCTTTCATTGACCCTGGCGCCCATAGTGCTGACGCCAGCCCGCTCGCCACTGGAGGCACGTTGGTACCACGGGCTTACCTGGACCGGTAGCACCAACCTTGGCTATCAGACCACGGAGATTGCGGGGCAGCCGAAGCAAGCCTCGCGGCGGGCCGCGCTGAATTCCGGGTGGTCGCTCGGCAACATGCGTTGGAATTCGTCGGGCAACTATCAGGAGTCGATTATCGATAAGCCGGACACGCTGTTCGCGGCACCGGATACCACGATCGTCGGCGGCGATACGGCGATCAGCGTGGATACGCTGGTGATCGGCCCGAAGGTGCGTGAGGGTCGGCTGGGCTGGCAGACCTCTCTCGGCTACCAGCAGCGGCTCATCGGCTCGACCACTCTGACGCCCTCGGTCGACCTGAATGGCACGCTGTTTCGCTCGAACGAGACCAATCTCGACTTCGTCAGCGGCCCGACGCGTGTCTCGGCGCGGGCCACACTGAACAGCGACCTGTACGGCTTCCTCCCGGGGGTCGGGCCACTGGAGCGGATCAGGCACAAGCTCTCACCGTCGTTCAGCTGGAGCTATAGCCCGGCGGTGAAGCCATCCGCCGAGGTGGCGGCGCTGCGCGGATTCGGCGCTGGGGAAGCGAGCGAGCGGCATCGGCTGACGATCGGGTTGAATCAGACTTTTGAGGCCAAGTTGAAGCCTCGGGCCGCCGATAGAGAGGCTGAGGCAGGCGAGGTAGACACAACCGATGTGCTTCGCCCGATCGAGCCACGGAAGATCACGCTGCTCGCGATTCGGACCTCGGCGATTACCTACGATTTCGTCGAGGGCGAGGTGACGACGGATCGGCTTTCCAACAACATCACCTCCGATCTGCTGAGAGGATTGACGGTTCGCCTGCAGCACGACCTGTTCGAGGAGCTTGAAGGCGGTCGCCGCCGCTTCGACCCCTTCCTCGTCCAGCTCAACTTGGGGTTCTCCCTGGGCTCCGGGACGGTGGCGGGGCTGTTCGGCGATCCCAGCTCCGGGGTGAGGCGCGGTAGAGGGATACTACCCGAGGCCCGCGAGCTTGGCGATCTCGAGGAAGAGGAGGGGATGTTGGAGGAGGAGGAGCCCCAACGGCGGCCGGGGAGACGACCGCAGCGTACCTGGAACCTCAGCGTCGACTACAGCCTGGTGCGGCAGCGACCGCTCCCGGATCGGGAGCCGTCACCCACTCGCCAATCGATCCGCGGGAACCTCGCCTTCAGTCCGACCGAGAACTGGAATCTCACCTGGCGGACCCAGTATGATGTAGAGGAGGGTGAGTTCGTCGACCATGCGCTCAGCCTGCGCCGCGACCTGCACCGTTGGTCGGCGACGTTCCAGTTCCTGAGGGCGGCGAACAGGAACTTCCTGTTCGAGTTCCGGGTGGACCTCAACGATCTGCGCGACATCAAGTTCGATTATCGCCAGGAGAGCCGTAGATCATCACTGCAGTAGCCGATTGAGCCGGTGGGCCGGGGCGGGACGCTGACGGTGGAGCGCAGAGCGGCCGTCCCCCCGCAACCCGAGTGGCTGGGAGGCTTAGATGTCGACTGTTACGGGCGTACCACGTGGGGTGCGAGCGCCGCGCGGACCAGTGCTATCCTGCAAGGGCTGGCAGCAGGAGGCGGCGCTGCGGATGCTGATGAACAACCTGGACGCCGAGGTCGCCGAGAAGCCTGAGGAGCTGATCATCTACGGCGGCTCCGGTAAGGCCGCCCGATCGTGGGCCGCGTTCGAGGCGATTGTGCGCTCGCTGCGCGATCTCGAGAACGACGAGACCTTGCTGGTCCAGAGCGGCAAGCCGGTGGGCGTGTTCCGCACGCATCCGGACGCGCCGCGCGTGCTGATCGCCAACGCCAATCTGGTGGGCCGTTGGGCGAACTGGGACTATTTCCGGGATCTCGAGCGCCGGGGTCTCATCATGTATGGGCAGATGACGGCTGGGTCCTGGATCTACATCGGCACGCAGGGGATTCTGCAGGGCACCTACGAGACCTTCGCGGCCGCGGCGCGCGAGCACTTCGGCGGATCGCTGATCGGCCGCTTCGTGCTTAGCGGTGGCCTGGGCGGGATGGGTGGTGCTCAGCCGCTGGCCGCGACGATGAACGGCGGGGCGTTTCTCGGCGTGGAGGTGGACTCGGAACGCATCGAGCGGCGGCTGAAGACCCGCTACCTCGACCGGGCGACCGATGACTTGGACGAGGCGCTGAAGCTCGTCCTTCAGGCGCGTGATGGCGGGGAGGCACTCTCCGTTGGCCTGTTGGGAAACTGTGCCGACGTGATCCCCGAGATCGCCCGGCGCGGCCTTACCCCGGATCTGGTCACCGATCAGACCAGTGCCCACGACACCTTGAACGGCTACGTGCCGCAGGGGGTCTCGGTCGAGGAAGCGACCGTGCTCCGTGACCGCGACCCGAAGATGTACGAGCAGCGGGCGACCGCCTCGATCGCCGTGCACGTCCGCGGGATGCTCGAGCTTCTCCGCCAGGGAGCGGTGGTCTTCGATTATGGGAACAACATTCGAGCTCAGGCACGGGACGCTGGTGTGGAGAACGCGTTCGACTTTCCGGGTTTCGTGCCGGCGTACATCCGGCCCCTTTTCTGCCAGGGCAAAGGGCCGTTCCGCTGGGCCGCGCTTTCGGGCGAGCCCGCGGACATCCACCGCACGGATGAGCTGGTGCTGGAGCTCTTCCCAGAGGACGTGGCGCTGGCCCGCTGGATCCGTCTGGCCAGCGAGCGTGTGGCGTTTCAAGGACTCCCGTCGCGCATCTGCTGGTTGGGCCAGGGAGAGCGGGCGAAGTTCGGCCTGGCGATCAACGAGCTGGTGGCTTCTGGCGCGGTCCAGGCACCGATCGTCATCGGCCGGGACCACCTGGACACGGGCTCGGTGGCGAGCCCGTTCCGGGAGACGGAGGGCATGCGAGACGGCAGTGATGCGATCGCCGACTGGCCGATCCTCAACGCGATGTTGAACGTGGCCAGCGGGGCTAGCTGGGTGAGCTTCCACCACGGCGGAGGTGTCGGTATCGGTGACTCGCTCCATGCGGGGCAGGTGATCGTGGCGGATGGGACGCCGGAGGCGGCCCGGCGCTTGGAGCGTGTCTTGACGAACGACCCTGGGCTCGGCGTGGCCCGGCACGCCGACGCAGGGTACGAAGCCGCGTTGGCGGCGGCGCGGCAACACGGTATTAAGATCCCGATGGCGGATGACTGACGACGGCCGAGTCGTTTTGGCCGCATCGCAGGTTCTGACCTGCCCGGGTGGAGTGGGGCCGCGCCGCGGTGCGGCCCAGGCGCGGCTCGGGCTTGTGGAAGCGGGCGCGGTGGCGATTCGTCGGGGTCAGGTCGAGGCAGTTGGTCCGCAAGCGGAATTGCGCCGGCGCTTCTCAGGAGCGGAATGGATCGATTTGAGCGGACACGTGTTGGCGCCCGGCTTCGTCGATTGCCACACCCATGCCGTGTTCGGCCGCTGGCGCCTGGACGAGTACGAGCAGCGCTGCGCTGGCGTCCCCTATATGGAGATCGCGAAGAGCGGCGGTGGCATCAACGCTTCGGTCCGTGACCTGCGGTCACGATCGGAGGAGGAACTGGTCGAGCTGACCCGTTCGCGGCTGCTGATGCTGTTGGAGCATGGGACCACCACCGCAGAGGTGAAGAGCGGCTATGGCCTAACACTGGAAGACGAGCTGAAGATGCTGCGCGTCATCCAGCGGCTGGCTCAGGAAGGGCCGATCGATCTGGTGCCGACTTTCCTGGGCGCGCACGCGATCCCACCGGAGTATGTGAGCCGTCGGGCCGAGTACGTTCGTCAGGTCAGCGACGCGATGATCCCGGCGGTGGCCGACGCGGGACTCGCTGTATTCTGCGATGTGTTCATGGAACCCGGCGTCTATACGCTTGAGGAGACGCGGAACGTGTTTGGGTCGGCGGTCAAGCACGGGCTCGTACCACGGCTGCACGCCGACGAGTTTGAGTCGAGCGGGGGCGCGGAGCTCGCCGTAGCGTTCGGTGCGGCCTCCGCCGATCACCTCGGGGCGGTCTCCGACGCCGGCGTCGCCGCGCTGGCGAGCTCGGATACGGTGGCCACACTTCTACCCGGGACGCTGTTCTTCCTTGGCAAGGGAGGTTTTCCGCCGGCCCGGCGGCTGATCGATGCAGGAGCCGCAGTCGCCTTGGCCACGGACTTCAACCCCGGCTCATCGCCCACCGTCAACCCGCAGGTGGTGATGAGCTTGGCCTGTAGTCAGCTTCACATGTCGCCGGCCGAGGCCTGGGTCGCGGCCACCGCGAACGGGGCCGCCGCGCTGCGCCTCGACGATGGCCGGGGCACACTGGAGCCCGGCGCCCCAGCTGACGTGGCTGCGTTCGGCGTTCCTGATTATCGGCTGATCCCTTACCTTTACGGAACGAATCATTGCGTGGCGGTATGGAAGCGGGGTAAGCGTGTCCGCTGACCCGGCGTGAACTCCCCTTGTCGCAACCACCTGCCGGCGATAGGCTTAGCGTTCGGGCGCGGCCCCGGGTTGAGCCGCTCCTCAGGCAATGTAGGTTTGTACAGGCTGTAGGCGGACGCCCCCGACTCGACCGTACGTAGCTAGATGGCTGAAGGCGCGAAACTCAGGCAAAAGGCGAGAGAGAGCGAGCAGCGCGAGAACTGGAAGCGCGCGATCGATTACTACGAGCTCGCCGTGGAGGCCGACAAGAAGTCGCGCAGGGAGCCCGATCTCGGGATGTACAACCGGATCGGAGACCTCCATCGCCGGGTCGGCAACGTGAGCAAGGCGGTCATGTACTACGACTTGGCTGCGGATGGCCACATCACCGCCGGCTTCTATAACAACGCCATCGCGCTCTGCAACAAGATCCTGCGCAATCAGCCCAACCGGCATTCGGCCTATCTCAAACTCGGCAAGATCGGCGCCGCAAAAGGCTTTCTCTCCGACGCGCGCAAACATTTTCTCGAGTACGCAGAGCGCATGCAGAGGGCGGGCCAACTCGACGCGGCGTTCGACGCACTCATCGAGTTCGCGGGCATCTCTCCCGACCCTGAAGTGCGGCTGATGATCGCCGACCAGCTTATCGAGCACGACCGCAAGGTCCAGGCGGTCGAGCAACTGCGGCTGGCTTGGCGCCACCTGCTTCAAGAGGGCCGCGAAGCCGACGCGAAAGAAGTTCGCGAGCGCATCCTCAAGCTCGCACCGGACCGCGACCCGGAAGTCGACCCTCCGGAAGAGTCGGCGCCGGCCGGGCCCGATGCGGAGGGCATACTCGAGCTGCCTGAGATTCTGCCTTACGTCGAGGAGGAGCCGAAGGCGGTGGCACTCCCCGAGCCTGAGCCGCTCGTGCCAGAGGGCGGGGACGAGCTCGGCGAGCTGGCTGCGGGTGAGGAGGCGGCCGTAGTCATAGAGGAGGAAGTCGCGAGCGATGCGGATCGCCTCATCAGCGATGCGTTACAACAAGCTGCGAGCGAGGCGTTGGGTCCACCAGCGATTGTCGAGGAGCCTGCGGCGGCCGAGAAGAAGGAACAGCTTCCGGAAGATCGGCTCACCGAGCTGGAACGGCGCCTGATGAGGGAGGGACGGCCGCCGGGCCTATTGGTCGAGTTGGCCGATCTGGAGCTGGAGATGGGCCGAAAGGCGCAGGCGACGCTCCACCTGAAGGAAGCGCTCGAGCGCTACGAGCGTGAGGGCCGCTATCGCGACGCAGGTCGGGTTGTGGACGAGCTGTTGCGCCTCAACGTCAACGACGCACGGGCCTACCAGAAGCGCATCGAGCTGGCCATGAGGTCCGGCGACCGTAATTTGTTGGTGGAGGCCTACCTTGGCCTCGCGGACTGCCTCGACCGCACCGACGCTAGCAACAAGGCTCAGCTCGTCTACCGGCGCGTGCTGCAGTTCGATCCGCAGAATCGGCGAGCTGCCGCCGCGCTTGAGCTGATTGGCAGGGAAGCGACGGCCGCCGGCCCGGCAGCCGCGCCGGTGGGCCGGGGTGCTGGATACGTCGACCTGGGCGCTTTGGTGCGGGACGAGTTGTCGGGTCCGGATGCGACCCGTTTCAGAGTGTCGGCCGCCGACCCACGCAGCGAGGCGGACGTCAACTTCGCGGAGATGCTGGACCAGTTCAAGTCGAAGGTTGCCGAGGCGATCGACAAAGAGGACGCTAGCAGCCATTACGATCTGGGTCTGGCCTTCAAGGACATGGGGCTGATCGACGAGGCGATTGCCGAGTTCCAGATCGCGGCTCGCGCCCCAGCGTTTCGCCTCCGGGCCATCGAGATGCTTGGTGACTGTTTCATGGCAAAAGCGGAGCACCGGATCGCGGTTAAGGTGCTCGGCCGTGCGCTCCAGGTCCCCGGCCAACGGGACGACGACCTGGTTGGGATCTTCTACGCTCTTGGCCGAGCCCACGAGGAGTTGAGTGAATCGGATCGCGCCCTAGGGTGGTACGAACGTGTGCTCGGCTGCGACGCCAGCTTCAAGGACGCCGCTCAGCGCGTCAGCTCCCTACGCGGTTGACCTCACCCCCTTTGACAGATACCTTCGCCCGCCGCTAACGTTGTTCGCCGAAAGCGGCGGTTCGCGCCAACGACGTCCCAAGAAAGCCCCGCAATGCTCCGTACAGCTGTACCCGAGCTGACTCGCATCCAGGAACCGGTTCAACACCGGCTCGATGCACTGGAAGATGTCCTTCGCGCGTTGCTGGTAGACGAGTTTGAGCTCATCGACGAGGTCAATGACTACCTGCTGCTCAAGCGGGGCAAACTTTTCAGACCCACCCTCCTGTTGCTCAGCAACCAGGTCGGCGGGAAGGCGAGCGTCGAAGCGCTTCTGCTTGCCGCTGTAGTCGAGGCTGTCCACCTGGCGACTCTGGTCCATGATGACGCCGTGGACCATTCGGTGTTACGGCGCGGGATGCCGACCGTGAATTCGGTCTGGGGTCATCAGATGGCGATCATCATGGGCGATTACCTTTACTCGCGTTCCGTGATGGAGATGACACGCCTGCAGCGAGTCGACCTCATCAAGGTGCTGGCCGATGCCGCAAACGCGATGACCATCGGTGAAATGCGCCAGCTGGCCATGCACGACTCGCTAGCCTTCAGCGAAGACGACTACTACCGGTTAATCAGCGCCAAGACTGCCTCGTTGATGTCAGCGGCTTGCGAATTGGGAGCGATGGTGGGAGATCCGCTCTACCGGCAGGCGCTCAAGGCTTACGGATACGCGTTGGGTATGGCGTTCCAGGTCATGGACGATATCCTCGATTACACCGGCGACGAGGATATCACGGGTAAGCCGGCCGGCCAGGACCTGCGCGAACACAAAGTGACGCTGCCGCTGATCGCCGCTCTTCCGCGATTCGACCGCAGACAGCAGTTGGCCGTCAACGCGCTGTTCGCCGATCCCGAGCCGAACGACGAGACGATCCTGCGAGTGGTCGATGCGACCAGGGCGCGCGGCGGGATCGAGTACGCTAGTGCGAAGGCCCGCTCCTATGCGGGCGAAGCGCTCTCCGCCCTGGTTGGACTGCCGGAGAGCTCCAGCCTGACGGCGTTAGCCGACGCCGTCAGCTATACAGTCGAGAGGCGCCTATGACGCGCGGCGACAGCCTTCTCGTCCGACCGGTCGCCCGCTCACCTTGGCGGGTGGTGATGATCGTCGTGCTTGGCTTCCTGCTCGGCGCCATGCTCACGAAGTTGTCGCTCTGGTTCCTCCCGGAAGGCCCGTTCCGCGAGTTCTTTACCACGACCATCTCCGCCAGCTTGGGTCCCCTGAGCGTGGATCTAATGGTGATCGCGTTCACGTTGGGGCCGATTACGCTGGACGTAAACCTATTCAGCGTGGCAGGCGTGTTGGTCGTGGCCTACTTGGCTCGTATGATGCTTTGAGGCCGGCCGCGGCTGGGCCTCAGGATCTCGGAACAAAGATCTGACGCCGCCAGTCTTTGATGTCGGCTTGCTCGCGAAGGTCGCGCAGCCATTCGTCCACCGCTGCTTCCCGGCGCTGAAGCGTCAACTGAGCCCTGAAGTTCTCCCTCTGGGCCAGGAAGGTCTCCTGATCCGCCTCCAGGCGCTCGCTGACCTGGATAAAGAAGAGGCGGTTATCGGCCAGAATCGGACCGGCGAGCTCATCCACCTCGAGCCCGAAGGCGGTGCCGATCACCGGACTGCCCTGTCCAATCCCGGGGACGAAATCCAGGCGCGAGAAAGGCGGACTCTCTCGCAGCTCTAGTCCGCGGTCGCTCGCGACGTCCTCCAACGACTTCCCGCTCTTCAGCTCGGCAGCCATCTCGTCGGCTAGCCAGCGCGCCGTCTCGATCTTCTTCTCCAACGTGACCCGACGGCGGAGCGAGGGCTCGGCCTCGATAAACGGCAGGAACCCCTCAGGCAAGCGGTCGGCGAGCTCGAACACGTAGAAGCCCTCGTCAGTCTCGTAGATAGGGCTGAGGTCGCCAACGCTGGTGGAGTCGTGGAATGCCCAGTCGTGCGCGGGGCCGAACGACCCGATTCCAGGGACGAATTCGGTGCCGGCGGCGAGTGTCACGCGGCGGCTGGTCACGCCGACCGAATCGACGGCGTCGGCGAGCCCGCTGCGCAGGGCGATCCGCTCCAGGCGATCCACCGATCCGAGTAGCTTGTCTTCGCTCTCGCCGTGCAGCTCGACCGGTATGAGGATGTGGGCGGCGCGCACACGATCTTCCTGACGCTCCGCCACCTTGATGATATGATAGCCGAATTGAGTGAGCACCGGTTCGGAGATCTCTCCGGGTCTGAGTTCGAAGGCAACCTGCTCGAACTCCGGAGTCATCTCCCCTTTCCCGAACCAACCGAGGTCACCGCCGCGGGAAGCGGAACCGCGATCCGCACTGAGAGTCTGCGCTTGTTTCTCGAACTCAGCGCCGGCGAGGATGTCGGTCCGGACGGTGCGCGCCCTCTCGAGTGCCGCGGCGCTATCCGCCGGCTCTGGCAGCCTTGAGATCTCAACTAGACTGACCTCTGCTGTGGCCGGCCGTTGAAAGTCTTCCAGATTCTCCTGGTAGTAGCTTCGCAGCTCCTCCTCGCTGATCGCCACCTCCGAGTCGTCGATCGCGGTCTCGGGGTCGAGGGCCACGTAACGTACGCGTACGGTTTCGGAGCGCTGTCGGTAGAAGCTCCAGAGCTCCGAATCGGACACGTAGATCCCGCTGGAGACGCGCTCGAACAGACGCAGGCGCGGCAGCACCTCGCGATAATAGAGCTCGATCTGCTGAAGAAGTGCAGGGTCCGCGGCGGGCCCCGAAAAGAAAGCGCGATACTTTTCGAAATCGAATTGGCCGCCTGTCTGGAAAAGCTCGTTGTCGCGAAGCCAGGGTGGCGGACTCGTCTGGAATGCGAGCTTGACCTCCTCGTCTGTGACCGTAATGCGTTCTCCTCTGATCTCCTCAGCGATGAGGATCTCAGTAACCAGCTCGTTCCACGCCTGCTCTTCGATCAGGTCTAGCTCGCGATCGTTCATAGCGGAGCCCTTCTGCTGCCGTAGTTGGTCGGAGAGGTTGCGGTAGGTGCGGCTCCAGAGCTGGTAGCTGATCGCGGTGTCGTTCACGCGGCCGACCTCGCCGCTCGCCTGGGGGTTGCTGCGGCCGGAGATGTCCATCCCCCACTCGAAGACCATCAGCCCGACGAAGGCCACGGCCACGATCAGCATGACGATCTTGGTGTTTTGGCGCATCGAGCGCAGCATATCGCCGGTTCCTCTTTGTTGCTTGGCTAACTGCGTAGTATCCGAGAGCGTGAAATCAATCTATCTGCGGTGAGCGAAAATGCCAGCGCGGACCTCTTCGCCAGTCGCGCCGCGGAACGTGGGAGCAGCGTTGACACTAACGCGTTGCGTGGACTATATTTGCACACCTCCCCTGCCCCCAGCCCTGTATGCCAATGACCGATCCGCCCTAGGAGTGATTGCCTCATGCCGCCGGACAGGGACGTGCAACAAGAGATCGAGCTGCTTGAGCAGCGTTACGCCGAGAACGCGCAGGGGCTCGTGTTCGCGCACCTCGCAGACGCGTACCGCCGGGCGGGGGAGTACGCAAAGGCCGAGGGCCTTATCCTCCACGGATTGAAGAATCACCCGAACTACACCAGCGCGTACAACGTGCTTGGACGCGTCTACCTGGACAGCGAGCGACACGCAGAGGCGCACGAACAGTTCACCCAGGTTCTCGAGCTCGATCCACAGAATCTGGCAGCCCTGCGATCGCTCGCGGATCTTGCCCTGCGGCGTGACCGCCCGGACGAGGCACGGGAATGGTACGAGCGCATGCTGCAAGTCGATCCTTGGAGCGAAGAAGCCAGGGCAGGTCTGGAGCAGCTCGCCGGGGAACCGATCGGTTCCGAACCTGGGCCCGAGGCCGCCCCAGGAGTCGAGTGGGACCTTGCGGCGCCACCGGCACCGGAAGCGGAGCTGGCCGGCTGGACAGCGGAAACGGCTGAGCCGGCGAGCGAGCCGGAAGTGGAATTCGTGATCGAGCCCGAGGCGGCGCCGGAGGCTGCCGGTTTTGCAGCGCCCGAACCGGGCGAGCCAGCGGTCGAGGATTGGGTGCCCGATTTCGCGCACGAAGCTGAGCCGATCGTGGAGTCAACCCCCGGGCAACCGGCGGGCGCCGGTTTCGAAGGGCTGGACGAGGAGTTCGGCTTCGAACTAGGTGACGAGGAGCCAGAATTCCTCGAGGCCGCGGCGGGGTCAGAGGCCGGCGACGAGGCTGAGGAGACCGTGGTGACGGAAACGATGGCCGAATTGTACGTCGACCAGGGCCTGTACGAGGATGCGCTGGGGGTCTACCGCAAGTTGGCCGCCGTCCGGCCTGGCGATGTGCGATTCGCTGCCCGGATCGCGGAGATAGAGGAGAGGTTGGCCGTCGCCGCCGCGCCGGTGGAAGAGCTGAGGGAAGAAGAAGCGGAAGAGCTGGCGGAGTTGCTGGAACTGACAGGGCCTGCGGCCGCGGAGCCGGCTGTACCGGCCCCAGCCCAGCCGATCGGTGAAGGGGTAGCCGAGGGGAGCTTCGAGTTCGCGGACGAGGCACCGGTGGCGGGGTTGGAGCATCTGGACCCCTTTGCAACCTCGTTTGACCTGTTCGCGAGTCGGTCCACCGAACACGCGGACGTTCAGGCCGTCGCGCCGGATGAGGAGGCGCGCCCCGCGGAGCCGCTAGAGCCTATGGCTACGGAGTACGCGGAGCCTGTGGCGGAGCCGCTGGAGGTTGACACACCGCGCTTCGGGGAGCGGATTGAAGAACCGGTTGAGGCCGTGGCTCCTGAGTACGAGGAGCGCGTGGACGAGCCGGTGGAAGCCGCGGGCCTTGAAATCGAGGAGGTGGAGGAACCGCTGGAGACCAGCGCGCCTGACATCGTCTCGTTCGAATACGAAGAATCGATGGAGGTGCCGGTGTCGACGGGGGCACTCGACTTCGGCCCGCCCGGCGCGGATGAAAGCCTGGAGTTCGCTGGGCATGACGCGCTCACAACGAGCCCGGAGGAAGAAGAGCGCTCGCTGGTCCACGAAGAGGAGATGAAGCCAGACGTGCTCCCTGCAGGCGAGGACATCGAACCGCCCCCTGCCGCGTACCGACCCGTCATCGAGCAGGCCGCGGAGGTGCCGGTGGCCCGCTTCGCGGAAGCCCCTGCTACGACCATCGAGCAGTATCTTGTCGCCTTACTCGAATACACCCCCGGCTCGGCGGGTGACGGCAATGCGGCAAGCGGCGGCGCGGATAAGGCCGACCAGGCTGGGGCCGGTGAGCGAGACGAACTGGACGAGTTTCAGAACTGGTTGAGTGGTCTGGGTTAGAGCGCTGGGTGCGGCAGCGCCCGAGCGCGAACCCTGAGTCCGACCGACGAGTCGCGCACAAGTCTTCCTAAACCAGCGACGAATTCGATGCGCAGGACCGCTAGCGCGGCTGTGGAGCGGCTCGTACGAGTCCGCGCCCGGCTCGCGGAACACCATCTGTCGGGGCTTCTGGTCACCTATCTGCCCAACCTGCGCTATCTGACGGGCTTCAGCGGATCGAGTGGCTGGTTGCTTCTCGGGAGCAGCCGGGCCGTGTTCGTGACCGACGGTCGCTACGAGCGGCAGGCAGAAGAGGAGCTGGCGGACGACGCAGGCTTGGAGCTGGTCGTCCTGCGCGACGGTGTCCTCGGCGGGGTAGCGGAGCGAGCTGCCGAGCTTTTCGCCGGCTCGCGGGTCGGATTCGAGGCCCCGCGTCTGTCGTACAGCGATTGGGAACGGCTGAGCCGGGAAGGCAGCTCGCTACGCTGGGTGGCGGTGTCCGGGCTCGTAGAAGATCTCCGGGCCGTCAAGGATCCGGAGGAGATCGCGGCGATCGAGAGAGCCGCGCAGATAGCGGCGAGGGCGCTGGCGGAGACGCAGTGGAAGGTAAAGCCCGGCGTGCGGGAGTCGGAGGTCGCCGGCGAGCTGGACTATCGCATGCGGCGTTTGGGGGCGGACGGACCGGCGTTCGAGACGATTGTCGCGAGCGGAGAGCGTACGGCACAGCCGCACGCCCGGACCGGCGAGCGCGAGATCGAGGAGGGCGACCTGTTGCTGTGCGACCTTGGCGCGCGCTGGCGAGGCTACTGCTCCGATCTGACACGCAGCTTCGTGGTGGGCGAGCCGGACGGGCGGCAGTCAGAGACCTATGCGGCGGTGCTCGCCGCGCAGCGAGCCGCGAGAGGCGCTCTGCGCGCTGGAGTCGAGGGCGCCGCGGCGGACGCGGCGGCGCGGGAAGCGCTTCGTGAGCAGGGGCTTGAGGAGGGTTTCACGCATAGCACCGGGCACGGCCTGGGCCTCGAGGTGCACGAGGCTCCGCGCCTCCGCCGAGGCAGCGAGGAGAGCCTGCGGGCAAACATGGTTGTGACTGTAGAGCCAGGCGTCTACTTTTCAGGTTGGGGGGGAATCCGACTCGAAGACGATCTAGCGGTGACTCAAAGCGGGGCGCGGTCTCTGGTTGAGCCGCCGGCGGATCAGCTGCCAGCCCTCCCGACCGACGGTTGAGCGTGAAGGATGGGGGGACCGGGGGCTGCCCGCTAGTTCGGCGGCATTCGTACTGAGCATGGCGACGACGGCTGATTTCCGG
>CAYFXF010000020.1:26587-26929 GCA_964347085.1 uncultured Gemmatimonadota bacterium
AAAGACGGGGGATCGCCCCCACGCCCCGCGCCCGCGCCGCCGCGCGCTCGCGCCCTTCCGGGCCCTGTGCGAACAGCGAATTGAGCATGGCGACGACGGCTGATTTCCGGAACGGAATGGTGATCGAGCTTGACGGTGCTCTGTACGGTATCACTTATTTTCAGCATGTGAAGCCCGGCAAAGGTGGCGCCTTCGTGCGCACCAAGCTCAAGAACGTTCTGACGGGCGCGGTCATCGACAAGACCTTCCGCGCAGGAGAAAAGGTGGACGAGGTGCGGCTGGTCCGGCGGCCGGTGCACTACAGCTACACGGACGGCCAGTTCTACTATTTCATGGATGATG